>NZ_JBNXVS010000020.1:0-102412 GCF_050565655.1 Nodosilinea sp. AN01ver1
CCCCTTGCTCTTCAGGGTCGATCTCCGGCAGGTTTGGCTCTGGACGTGGCTGTATCGTCATGCCCCTTATGCTACAAACTTTTGCCCCATTCCCAGTAGGTCAGCTTTGTTGCGGTGACTAATTACCTCAATGCCACCTGCTTTTAGTGCCCGCCGCCACTTGGGATGCTTTTCAACCTCCTTGCAGAGTTCTTTCATCAACTGCTCTTTTCCGGCATCGGTCGTAGTATTGTAGGTCTCTGCCAGGGTATTGAGGAGGTTCTGAATTTCTTTCGCGGCCTCGCCTAAATCCTGCTGTTCTGGAGCATAGATATGCTGGACAGATTGTATGCGGCTACCTGATTGGGCCGTATCGACAAACTGACCAAAGCTAGAACCGCGCATATCGTACTTTGAGCCTTGGTTTTGAGCCACAATGCCAATTACTCCTGTAAGTTCTGTATTTCTCTGGCGTTCCAATTCAATTGTGCGTCGTGCGTCTTCTAGATGCGCCCCCTGTAATCGTAGCCTTTCCTCATATTGCGCTTCGAGGGCGGCGAGCTGGTGGGCGTAGCGCTGCTTTACCTCTGTCTCAATGGCGGCTTTATCGGCTTCGGCCTCTACCTCTAACCGCACGATAAAGGCATCGCCCTTGCGCTCCATACCTTGAATCGAGATGTTTTCGTCGCGGTGACTGGCTCTCAGGTCTTGGAAGGACTGGAAAAACGCTTGCCAGTCGATGCCCTCGGTGAAGGTGATGGGAATAGTTTCTAATGCACTAGCAATGACTTGAAATAGTTGAGTAAACTCACCTTGGACAAATGTTCTACCAGCGTCTACAGGAAGACAGCCTGAAAACTGCTGTTTTTCATCGTCATAAGTGCAAAAAATACGGTCGCATTTGACGTGCTCAAGGATTGTTGAGGTGCCGATTTGCCAGTTAGCTATGCAGGCTCCCGTCAGTGTTGCCCTAGTGAAATTGGTGTAAAGAACTTGGGATTCATTGAGGTTGGCATCGGTTAGATCTGCATCGGTCAGGTTGGCATAGTTAAGGTTGGCATCGCTGAGATTGGCATCGCTGAGATTGGCATCGCTGAGATTGGCAAATTGGAGATTGGCAGAACTGAGATCAGCGGATCTGAAATTAGAAAACTTGAGGTTAGTGTTGCTGAGGTCAGAGTTATCGAGATTACTAGCTTTGAGGTTGGCAGAGCTGAGATCAGCGGAGCGGAGATTAGCGGCAAAGAGGTTGGCAAATCTAAGATCAGCAGCCTCGATGTTAGCAGAGCTGAGATCAGCAGAGCTGAAGTCAGAAGATCTAAGATCGGCGGATTTAAGATCGGCAGAGTGAAAATCAACGTAATGACAATCGGCGAAACTGAGGTCAACGGAGCTGAGATCGGCAAAATTAAGATTGACACTACTGAGATCTATCTCAATTCCGGGATTCTCCTTTCTCCATGCATTCCAGACTTCACTCCCTTGCCTGAGCAAAGCGACCTGTTTTTCATTTGCCATCGCTGTTGGGCCTGCATCGTCACCTCACCATTAGACTACGCGCGATCGCTCATCCGTTCCGTATCGTTTTTTTGGCCTGTAGCCTGTAGCCATATTGATAATCACAACAATCTCACGCTAACGGGCAAAGCTAATGCCGCGATAATGGAATTGCTTAGGCGCGTTCTGCTGGAGACTAAAACACCATGACCGTTGCCGCTACTCTCATGAGCCTTGACGACTTTTTTGCCTACGACGATGGCACCGACACCCTTTACGAGCTAGAAAATGGGGAACTGATCGCTACTTCGTCAGAGAGCGATCGGAACCGGCGGATTGCGGTGATTCTCTCTGCTTACTTCTTGCAGGCTGGTATTGGGCCAGAGTGCTTACGGATGAAAACCGAGGTGACGGTATTGGGGGCACGGTCAACGGTGCGCCTGCCTGACCTGATGGTGTTATCAGACGAATTGGCGATTCCGGGACGGATCGCTTCGCGAATCGCCCTAGAAAACGCCCCTCGCTCCACCGTCACCATTGATATGCCGCCGCCCCAGCTGGTGGTGGAGGTCGTATCACCCGGCAAGAAAAATAGTGATCGCGACTACCGCTACAAGCGATCGCAGTACGAAGCCCGTGGCATTGCCGAGTATTGGATTGTCGACCCCATCCTGCAAAAAGTGACGGTGCTGACGCTGGTAGAAGGTCTCTATGAGGCTGCCATTTTTGAAGGAGAGGCAGATATCACCTCGGCTCTCCTGACCGAGTTGGCCTCAGCGAAAAGGCTGACCGCAACTCAATTGCTGAATCCTTGATTAAAATCCAGCGCCAGAACCTCTTTTGGCAGGGCAACTTAAGACTCTTCCTTGTCTCCCCCCTCGGTGACGATCGCGCTGATCGTATCGATCGCCCCCTGGCGAAAGCTGAGCGTGTAGATCTCGGTGGGCATTTCGATACCCGCCGCTTGCAGCGCCTCTTTAATGGCCTGAGAGGCTTCTGAAGTCACCTGCAAAAACGACTGACGGCGAGAATTGACCCAAAACCGCACCTCTAGCTGGACAGTGCTGGGGGCCAACTCTTGCACCAAAATCAGCGGCGGCGGCTCGGGTTCGACGCCCTTGATCGGCGTCACCGCCTCAACAATCACCTGGCGAGCGGCGTTGATATCGGCATCGTAATCGATACCGACCACGACATCGCTGCGGCGCACGGGCGAGTCGGTGTTGTTGACCACGCTCTTTTGAAACACTTGCTGATTGGGGTAGTGCATTTTAGTAAAGGACAGAGGAAAACGTAGGCGATTCCCGTTCTGCCAGCTTCTCTCTAACTTGGCGATTGTAGTCGTGGATGAACGTCCAAATCGCACCAATGTGATTCTCTAGCTTTTTGGAAAAGGACAGCGTCTTTCTCACTAGCCGGGAAATCCGCTGCCTCAAGGTGTTGTTCAGGCGTTCGATGTAGCTCGTCAAGCCACTGTCTTTGCCGACGGCAACATGCCGTTTGCTCGGAATCACGGTGACGTAGGCCTCCCAGTAATCGGTGTAGACCTTGGCACACTGTCGATATACCGCCGGGATGGACTGCCATAGGGCAATCGCTGATTCCCGAGAGCGATCTCCGATATGACAGCCGATGATCTCTCGGGTATCAGCATCGATCGCCACCCAGACCCACTGCTTGTTGCCTTTATTGTCGACAAAAGACCAGAGCTCATCCATCTGCACCTTGAGCTTGCCTTTGGCCTTGGGGACGACCGCTGCCGCTTTGGACACGGCGTCATAACATGCGTTGACATAGGTCTGGAGCCAGCTATCCGAGACATCGGTGACCCTGGCGATACCGGCTAATGGAATTTTCTCCAACAGCAGTAGATTAACGAAGGCCCGAGTATCCTTGTCTTTCGGCTTCCACTGGGGATCTTCGACGAACTGGCGGTTGCAGTCTCGGCACTTGTAGTTTTGTTTACCACGCCGGGTAGTGCCGTTCTTGGAGATGTCGTGAGACCCACAGGTTGGACAGGTCATCTCGATTGTCATGGAGCCTACTCCCCCAGAATCTAGAAGTGCAACGGCGTTACCTTATTTCTCTCTATCCTTTACATTAATCCACTACCGTAGGTGCGCATGGTGGTGGCCCGCAGCTGAATCTGCACCACGGTGCCCTCGTAGTTACCAATCACCACCTGATCGCTAATGCGAAAGGGGCGGGCCGCCAGCAAAATCACCCCAGAAATATAGTTGCTGAGCACGTCGCGCAGGCTAAAACCGATCGCTACGCTGGTCAGCCCCAGGGTGCCGAGCAGGGTGGCAAAGTTGAGGCCCAGCACCCCCAGGGCCACTGGAACCCCCTAGGCTAAAACAGAGGGCGATTGACGGCAGGCAGGATAGCCAGTCTGCTTTAACTGACCTACGTACCATGCCCTGACTTCAGATTTTAGGTCTATACCCAGCGGCAGATAAATTTCACTTTGTAGAGATATTACAGGTTGCAAAACACTTTTATTTTTTACGCCCAAGCACGGTTGGATTGATTTAAGCTGACAGCATACAAACTCGTAGTGAGTATGACTTGATATAGGCTTGAGCGCCTGTCTTTTAGGAAAACTCCCCAACTTTGCACAGAACAACTTGATCGGGTTTGGCCGTAGTTGTAAGACTAGGGCCAAGTTAGTCGCTACGAGTAATTGTTTAAGCAACGGTTGTTTGAACGTAGTGACCTGCAAACATTCCTCTGGCAGGTGTGAGGGCGGGCCACTAATTTTGAGTAGTATTCCTACTCATTAATCTCGCAGTTAAGACGGGTTTAGCTGAAGTGAATGCGAGTAAGGAGCTGAGCCAATGTTTCTCAGTCATGAAGGCCACAAAGTCCCTCAGGTGACGTTTCGACTGTTCACCGAGGCGAGTGAATGCGAGCTTTCGACGGCGGATCTTTTTGATCACAAAACCGTGGTGGTGTTTTCGGTGTTGGGAGCGTTTACCTGCCCATATTCCCCCATTCAATTGTTGGGCTATAACGAGTATGCTCAGGCATTTCGAGACAACGGCGTTGATGATATTCTCTGCGTTTCGGTGAATGATCCATTCTCGCTGGCTGCCTGGGCTCAGGAAGAAGGAGCCGATCAGGTGCGCTTTATTCCCGATGTCAATGGCGACTTTACCCGCGCCTTGGGGATGATGGTAGATCTCTCTGATTTAGGCATGGGGCACCGCTCCTGGCGCTATTCCATGCTGGTGAAAGACGGACTCATTGAAAAAATGTTTGTCGAGAAAGATGGCTTTGAGGCAATGCCAGTGGTTTCTAATGCCGAAACCATGTTGGACTACCTCAATCCAGAGGCCAAACAGCTAGAGCAGACGGCTGTGCTGATGCAGGTGTGGCGGACGATGCTTTCTGCTTAAGCAAATGTGCTCAGGTAAAACAGCATAACGATATTCACAAATGCGCCTCACCAAGACATTACAAGTTGTAAATGCTAATCATTTTGAACGCTGCAAAGCAAGGGTGATTGATGTAGGCTTGCTTTATAAAGTCGTAACGAGTACGACTTAGTACTCGTGAAACCACAACAGGGAAAGAACTATGACAAGTAGCCCAATGAGATGTCCGTTCCCCATGAGCGGGAAGCTCATGGAAATCTGGCGAGCTGTGACCTCTGTCCTGGCATCGAGTAGCGCCGAAAAAATGGAGGCTGGTACAGCGCAGTCTGAGCCCCCCAACGGGGCCAGCAGCGCCAGCCGGTGCCCCGTTCTGGCCGGACCTCAAACTCGACTTGGCACGTCTAACCGAGACTGGTGGCCCAGTGCTTTGAATCTCAATATTCTCCATCAGCACTCGGCTAAGGCTAACCCGATGGACGAGTCATTTAACTACGCTGAGGCGTTCAAAAGTCTCGATTTGGCGGCGCTGCGGGCCGATATCTATGAGCTGATGACCACCTCGCAGGACTGGTGGCCCGCCGACTACGGCCACTACGGGCCGCTGTTTATTCGTATGGCCTGGCACAGCGCCGGTACCTATCGCATTGGCGACGGGCGCGGCGGGGCGGGCTCGGGCAGTCAGCGGTTTGAGCCGCTCAACAGCTGGCCCGACAACGCCAATCTCGACAAAGCCCGCATGCTGCTCTGGCCCATTAAGCAAAAATACGGCAACAAAATCTCCTGGGCCGACCTGATGATCTTTGCGGGCAACTGCGCCCTGGAGTCGATGGGCTTCAAGACGCTGGGCTTTGCGGGCGGGCGCGTGGATGTCTGGGAGCCCGAGCTAGATATCTACTGGGGTAATGAAAAAGAATGGCTCGGCAATGAGCGCTACGAGGGCGATCGCGTGCTGCTAAACCCCCTCGCCGCCGTGCAGATGGGCTTGATCTATGTCAACCCAGAAGGGCCAGACGGCGAGCCCGACCCGCTCGGCTCAGGGCGCGACATTCGCGAGACCTTTAAGCGAATGGCGATGAACGACGAGGAAACCGTCGCCCTCACCGCTGGGGGGCACACCTTTGGCAAGTGCCACGGGGCTGGCCCAACTACCCACGTGGGGCCTGAACCTGGGGGGGCCACCATCGTCGACCAGGGCCTGGGCTGGAAGAGCACCTTCAACACGGGGGTTGGCGTCGATGCGACCACCAGCGGCATTGAAGGCGCATGGACGCCCACGCCCACCCAATGGGACAACAGCTACCTCGAAACCCTGTTCAAGTATGACTGGGAGCTGACCAAGAGCCCCGCTGGTGCGTGGCAGTGGAAGCCGAAGGGCGACGCGGGGGCGGGGACAGTGCCCGACGCCCACGACCCGTCGAAGCGGCACGCCCCGATGATGACCACGGCGGACATGTCGATGAAAATGGACCCCGTCTACAACCAGATCGCCCAGCGCTACCGCGACAACCCCGACGAGTTTGCTGAGCAGTTTGCCAAGGCCTGGTTTAAGCTGACGCACCGTGACATGGGGCCGCGATCGCGCTACCTTGGCCCCGAAGTTCCGCAAGAAGAGTTTCTGTGGCAGGATCCCATTCCGCCCGTTGATCATGAGCTGATCGACGAGCAGGATATTGCTGCCCTCAAGGCCAAGATCCTTGAATCAGGGTTGTCGGTTGCCCAACTGGTGTCAACCGCCTGGGCCTCGGCCTCCACCTTCCGCTGCTCCGACATGCGCGGCGGGGCCAACGGAGGGCGCATTCGCCTGGAGCCGCAGAAAAGTTGGGAAGTCAACCAGCCCGAGCAGCTGGCCACGGTGCTGCAAACCCTGGAGGGCATTCAGCAGGAGTTCAACAACTCGCAGTCGGGGGGCAAGCGGGTGTCGATCGCAGACCTGATCGTGCTGGGCGGCTGCGCGGGCATCGAGCAGGCGGCGAAGAATGCGGGTCACGACGTGACGGTGCCCTTTACGCCGGGGCGCACCGATGCCACCCAGGAGAAAACCGATGTGGAATCCTTTGAACCGCTGGAGCCGACCGCCGACGGGTTCCGCAACTACACCAGCGGCAGACACACCGAATCGCTGGAGGAACTGCTGATTGACCGGGCGCAGCTGCTGAACCTGTCGGCCCCAGAGATGACGGCGCTGGTGGGCGGCCTGCGCGTGCTGGGCGCGAACCACGGCGGCTCCAAGCACGGTGTCTTCACCGATCGCCCCGAGACCTTGACCAACGATTTCTTCGTCAACCTGCTCGATCTGGGCACCACCTGGAAGGCGACCTCTGACGATGAGATTGAGTTTGAGGGCAGCGATCGCAAAACCGGCAACCACAAGTGGACCGCTACTCGCGTTGACCTGATCTTTGGCTCCAACTCGCAGCTCCGCGCCCTGGCAGAAGTCTACGGCGCTTCTGACTCGCAGCCGAAGTTCGTGCACGACTTTGTGGCCGCCTGGGATAAGGTGATGAACCTCGATCGCTATGACCTGAAAGCCGTGCAGGCAGAAAGCGCCGCCAGGAGCTTCTAGGTACAACGTCAGCTCGCTACCTGCGGCAATCTTGGGCTTAGGTAGAAGCTAAAGATAAAACAGAGAGCGGCGTTTCAACTTGTCTTGGAACGCCGCTCTTGGGTTTTGATCCAATACCAAAGCGGTTTGCAGCCAATCGTAGGGTACATTCGCGAAGCAATGCACCGCTCTGTACGCGGTTCATTGCGGCCACAAAGCGAATTTTGGGATAGTTGGCCAAGGTCTACAGGCCGCGAATGCACCCTACTGGATCACGGCGCAGGCGATGCGCCCGCCCGAGCCACCGATGGGCTGCGAGTAGTGATCGTCTTTGTCGGTGTGGATGATCAGCGCCGTGCCGTCGTCGTCGAGCAGCTTGGCGGCCCCGGCATCCAGCTCTACCAGATCGCTGTACAGCTCGACTTCCACGGTGCCATCGGCGGCGACCACCAGATTGGGCAGGTTGCCTTCGTGGGGGCCATCGGGGTTGCGAAACCCGTGGGGCGTATCAAATGGGTTCACATGCCCGCCCGCGGATTTGAATGCCGCTAGGTCTGAACAGTCTCCCACAGCGTGAAAGTGCATGCCGTGGTAGCCGGGGGGCAAGTCTTTGGCTTTAATGTCGATCAGCACGCCTTTGTGTCCCTGCTCGACTTGGACTGTGCCAATGGTGTTGCCGCTGTTGTCGATCAGGTCGGCTTGGGTGATGAGAGCATCAGCGTAGGCGGGGCGAGCCAGCATAGCAACAGCAGCCAGACACAGGGTCAAACAAAGCCGCTTGAATCGATTAAGAAGGACGAGCATAGGTCTATCCGTAGCATCTGCGGTTAGATCTTAATGGATTGAACGGCTGGGTAACGGCAGACTCCTACGCTTTTAAGGCTTCCGTGGTAAAACGTAAGCATTGTTATGTTGATTAGAACGAGGCGGCTAGTCGTCTTCCTCCCTACGATTGAACGGGTTGGGACAGGGCCGATAGCACTACTGTCGGGACGGAATAATGCAAATTCTCCACGGCACTTGGATACCTCAGCCCGCTTCCGACTTCGTGCAAACAGGCGGCTTTTGCCTGTGGGTTGAAACCGAGCAAAAGAGCCGCCGCAAGCAATTGCCCCACGTCCACCCCTGCCATCTGCCAGAACCCGATTTGGCGGCGGTACTCACCGATGAGCTAGGGCTGAAGTCGCCCGATCGCCGTCCCCTGACCACCTTCATCACCCCCCGCACTTTTCTGCTGCCCACGGTGGAGGGTCAGCCGCTCCCCTCCCTGGAGCTATCGCGATACCTGGAGGTAGAACCCCCGGAGCGCTTTGACTGGCAGTACTGGCAGGTCGATTGCTATGCCCTCCCGGTACTAGCCGACGCGATCGCGCTGCTGAATAATCTGCACTTTCTGGCTGTCTACAATCTGGCGGAGGTGCAGCTGGGGGCCGACCTGCTGTTTTGGTACCACTACACCCAGGCATTTAAGCAGGTGATTCTGCGCGATCAGTACATTCCAGCGTTGAAGTATCGGCAAATTCAAGTTTCCAAAGCCACCACCGGACGCAAGACGGCGGCGAAGACGACTAAAAAGCAGCCCCAAAAATCAGAGCCAGGGTTCGAGATTTATTCGGGGTGGGAAATTGTGGGCGATCGCTACCTTGAGCACATCCAAACCTATATCGACTACATGCCCCTGCTCTGCGTTGCCGGGTTTGAGGAACCGCCCCAAACACCCACCTTCTACGATCGCACCACCCTACTCTGCCACTTTTCAGAATGCTTTGTCGATGACCTGGTGCGGGGCACGACCATACCCCAAAACTATCTCAAAACCATTGAAAATACATTGATTCAAGACTGTTTGCTGGCCAAGATTCCGGGTAAATCGGCAGCCGGACTGGAACGCTATCAGCAGTGGCAGGGATGGCGCGATCGCATCAGCCGATCCGAAACCGCCGCTCCCTTCCACATTGGCTTTCGCCTGGAAGAACCTGCTACCCCAGACTCTCCCTGGCAGATCCAGTTCCTCGTCGCCCCTAAGGATGATCCCTCATTGCAAATTTCCCTGGAGGAGTTCTGGCAGCTGCGCGGCAAGAAACAGACCCAGCTGCGCCAGCATCTAGGAGAAAGCTTTGAACAGCATCTATTGATGAATCTGGGCTACGCCGCCCGCATCTATCCTAAATTTTGGGATGGTCTGGAAACCGATCAGCCGGTCGGCATCCCCGTTGATCTCGACACCGCCTTCACCTTCCTCAAAGAATCCGCCTGGGTGCTCGAAGACGCCGGGTACAAAGTGATCATCCCCGCCTGGTGGACCCCCAAGGGTCGCCAGCGGGCCAAGGTGCGGCTGCGAGCCAAGGGCAAATCCCTTGGCAGCAGCGACAAATCGAAGGGCTACTTTTCCTACGACACCCTGGTGCAGTACCAGTACGACCTCTCCATTGGCGACCAGCCCGTCACCGAGGCCGAGTGGCAGCAGCTCGTCAACGCCAAGTCGCCCCTGGTCAAGTTTCGCGGCCAGTGGATGGAGCTAGACCAGGACAAAATGCAGCAAATGCTGGAGTTTTGGCAGCAGCAGCAGGCCAAAAACCCAGAAATGAGCCTGCTCGACTTTATGCGCCTGACCAGCGGCGAAACCGACGATGATCTGGAGGTGGAGTTCGATCGCGACGACGCCCTGGCCACCATGCTCACCCAGCTCAGCGACAAAACCCGCCTCGAACTCACCCCCGACCCCGCCCAGTTGCAAGGAACCCTGCGCGACTACCAAAAGCGCGGCCTCTCCTGGCTGCATTACTTAGAGAATCTGGGCCTGAACGGGTGTCTGGCCGACGACATGGGCCTGGGCAAAACCGTGCAGGTGATCGCCCGCCTGATTCAAGAGCGAGAAGAAGTGGAGCAGCCGATTCCTCCCACGCTGCTGATTGCGCCAACGTCTGTAGTGGGTAACTGGCATCACGAGATCGAAAAGTTTGCGCCGCACCTGCGGGCGGTAGTGCACCACGGCGGAGAACGGAACCAGGATGCCAAAGCCTTCAAAGCAATCTGCCGCGACCACGACGTGGTGATCACCTCCTTTACCCTGGCCCGTAAAGACGCCAAGCTACTGGAGGGCGTTACCTGGCATCGTATCGTGCTCGACGAAGCCCAGAATATCAAAAATCCCAAAACCGCCCAGACCAAGGCCATTCTCAAGCTCAGCGCCAACCACCGCCTCGCCCTCACCGGCACCCCGGTCGAAAACCGCCTGATGGATCTGTGGTCGATCTTCAACTTTCTCAACCCTGGCTACCTGGGTACCCAGAGCCAGTTTCGCAAGCAGTTCGAGCTGCCGATCCAAAAAGAAAACAGCCCCGCCCGCTCCGCCACCCTCAAAAAACTGGTAGAACCCTTCATTCTGCGGCGGCTCAAAACCGACCAGTCAATCATCAAAGACCTGCCCGACAAGGTCGAGCAAAAGCTGTTCTGCAACCTCACCCCCGAGCAGGCCTCTCTGTACGAAGCGGTGCTCAAAGATGTCACCGAGCAGATCGAAACCAGCGAGGGCATCCAGCGCCAGGGGCTGATTCTGGCCACCCTGACCAAGCTGAAGCAAATTTGCAACCACCCCCGCCAGTTTTTGCAGGATGAGAGTGAGTTTACGCCCGAGCGATCGCACAAGCTCAGCCGCCTGCTCGAAATGCTCGACGAAGTGGTGGCCGAAGGCGAAAGCGCCCTGATCTTCAGCCAGTTTCGCGAAATCGGCGACGCCCTGGAGCACCACCTGCGCCACACCTGCCACTACAACACCTACTACATCCACGGCGGCACCAGTCGCCAAAAGCGCGAGCAGATGATCGCCGCCTTCCAAGACCCCGACAGCGAACCGGCGATCTTTGTATTGTCCCTAAAAGCCGCCGGGGTGGGCATCACCCTCACCCAGGCCAACCACGTCTTTCACTTCGATCGCTGGTGGAACCCCGCCGTCGAAGACCAGGCCACCGATCGCGCCTTTCGCATTGGCCAAAAGAAAAATGTCTTCGTCCACAAGTTTGTCGCTATGGGCACGCTGGAAGAACGCATCGACCAGATGATTGAGGATAAGAAAAAGCTGGCGGGGGCGATCGTTGGCGCTGACGAATCGTGGCTGACGCAGCTAGACAACGATGCCTTTAAGCAACTGATCGCCCTCAACAAAAGCGCGATCATGGATTGAGTTTTTGGCAATCTTTCATTTAAATAGAGATAGTTGCTCAGCTCTGTCCTTGCAAGAAAACTAAAATCATAATAAATAAATTGATGTTCAGCAAAAATAGCTTATCAAGCCTCGAATTCATGAAGCTTCATTCAATCAAGTTTCGTAATACAAGCTAGGGGAGCCAAAACCAACCGGATAAAAATTTTGGGGCATGTTAATTCTGAGACAAATGTCTCCGAGTTCCACCACAAAATCCTCTAGAACTTTCAATGCTTGCAGCTCCAGGTATTCTTTTTCGGTTCTCCAAGAACGCTGATAATAAGGTAGAGCTCCTTCATATCCTGAAAAAGTTGAAAACTTATTTTCATGAACAATTTGATTGCGAATATTTAAAACCTCAATAATCTTTTTCACCACCTCTTCATTTATTCTCTTACCTGATTGCCGGGTAAGGTTGTTGATTGCATCTATAATATTTTCGTTTTTTCTACGCATGATCTCTGCTGACGCCTCTATCGCCAGAGAATTTATTAGACTTTCTTTGGATTCATTTTCTAGTATCTTCTTGAGCGGAATTCTTCCATCCCTATCAAAGCCTCTTCTTCTGCCTGAATCTTTTTTGAATAGACCAAGGCAGCCGCTCATTTTTTCAGGGGATTCAACAAATAGAACAGTAATGAAGTTTTCTGTAATTAGTTCAAAATAAGTTCCTATAAGTATAAAATTTTGCTTTCTATAGGTTTCTATGCTGTCGTCTAGGTCTGAAATTAGTTTCCAAGCTCTCATTAATGAAAGCTTTTTTCTCCCTTCGTCAGAAGCCTCCAAATCTATATAATCATCCATTCCGCATTGTGTTTCTAAATAGTGAAATAGTTCTTGTGCTTCATCATCTTTTGCCATCTTTCGTATTTCTTCGAGAGAGTATTTCCCTAGATAATCTGCTACAGTCCATTCCCCAGCGACTTCCCAATCTAGAAGCACAGAACTATTCGGAGCGTAATAGGGAATATGAGTGTTATGAATTTGGGAATTAATTAGACCAAGAATACTTTCCTCGCTTTGCAAGAATTTCATAGAGCTCTCAAAAATCCTTCCTGCCCTCGAAATTTCATCTATCCAGCGCTTATTGTCAAACACCATGGCTTTTTTAGTATGTAAATGTATTCTTCATCCAATTTTCATGTTCAAGTTGCTGATCAGCATAAAAAACAACGTAGGTGTAACTAGATGCAATTACTTGGAAGGGCCTTATGGCATTATTTAACGAAACTCTACTCAGAGAATTGAATCTTAATAGTTCGTCGCAGATGACTGGACTCAGTCCAGTTGAAGGCATTATTGTATTCCTTTTTGCAGCTATGATGGCAGACGATGTCATTTCCGAGACTGAAAAAGAGGTCGTATGGAATGCTGTCTCACGAATGCAGCTGTTTAGAAGCTATGCCAGAGATGTAGTAGGAAAGATCTTTATAAAGATTGGCCAAGATTTTGATCGCTATGGATTTAAGGAAGTAATTTTTGCTGCTAAAGAGGCAATCCCATATGAACTTCGGGATACTGTGTTTGCAATCGCAACTGATTTAGTTTTGTCGGATGGAATACTGAGTCAAGAAGAAGCAACTGTCCTTACAATGATGCATCATTTACTAGAGGTGCCTGAAGAAAATGCTCAACAGATAATTCAAGTTATAGCCATAAAAAATAAAGGTTAAACAGCAACAGTTAGCGTATGGTAGGCACTGCCCACCATACCATCAATTCTTTTCCGCTATCACTCCGCGATCGCCCCCTCCTCTAAACCATCCCCATCCACACCGTTCTACAAACCCTGAGGTGGATGCCAGGCAAACTCAATCCAAAGGAGTCGGGCAGCGACGATATTGTCATTGTTGAGCTGCAAGGCAACGACAGTCGCACGGCCAGTAGGAGTGTTTCCAATGATATGAGTCCCACCATTACCCCAAAAAAAGTGAGCCGCCCAATCTTCTATTCGAGGGTTGAATAGCTGCACCAGTTGCTGAGATTCAGGATCAACCGCCTCGGTTTTTGCGCCCTTGAATTCATTACAGCGGTGACAAGCCGCTGCCAGGTTAATCCTGTCATCGGTGCCACCCAACGAACGTGGGAGAATGTGTTCCATCACTAAAGGAATCCCTGTCAAGCGTGAGGATGTCTGGCAATATTCGCAGCGATGGTTGGCTTCTTCGATGACCTGTCGCCGCAGGCCCTCAGAAATGGTCATGCTGGTGTTGGCAAATCTTCTAACTTGGGCAGCTTTTGGCCTCGCCAGCGCAGCAGTGCCCAGGCATATGCTTTACGCAACATGAGCTGATCGGCAGTCTGTCTTAAATCGGTCAACTCCTGTCGTTCATTCAGAGAAAGCTGACCCTCTTGATTTTGTTCTAAGAGTTCAGAATGCCGATGCCATTGAGCCGGTTCGGCTTGAGCTTGGGCAATAGCTAACAACTCATGTGTGCTGAGGGTTTGCATCGCCAGCAATTCAGCCTGTAGTTCTGGCGGAGCATTTTCTGCAGAAGGTGGAAGGTTGCTGAGCACACTTTGAGCAACCAACGCTTCAATCGATTGTTGGGTCGCTGCCGCAATTTGCCTCAGTTGACGAATTACAGGTTCAGGCAGTTCGATGGTAATTTGCATCGACATAGCGGCAAATAGTGGGTCATATTAGCCTATTCTACTCCCCTAGCCACTTACAATAAAACCAGCACTGGAGGCTAGCGATGGCAAACTTTAGCCGCACCTGGTGGGGAAAGAGGTTTATTGATGCGATCGAGAGCCTGACCGACTCGGGTCGGTTGCAGCGGGGGCGCTCCTACGCCAGCGGCGGCAAGGTTAAAAGCTTTGAGATCGATGGCGGGCTAGTTACAGCTAAGGTACGCGGGTCGGTAAACCCCTACTTTGGGGTGACGAAAGAACCGCTATATACCACCACCATCGACTTTACGCCGATTAGCAAAGCCAAGTGGGCCGCCGCGATCGCCCTCATCGCCTCCAAAGCCAGCCTGATCTCCCGGCTGCTGCTCAACGAAATTCCTGACAACATCGAAGACAGCTTCAAAACCCTGGGGCTCAATCTGCTGCCCGCCAGCGCCAAAGACTTTAAGACCCAATGCTCCTGCCCCGACTACAGCAACCCCTGCAAACACATCGCCGGAGTCTACTACCTGATCGCCGCCGAACTCGATCGCGATCCCTTCCTGCTGTTTGAGCTGCGAGGTTTGCCCAGGGAAGCGCTGAAAGCCGAGCTGGCTAAGTCGCCCCTGGGGCAGGCACTCTCGGCAGAGCTTTCGGCTCAGCAGCGATCGCCCGACCCCGTCGAGTACTACTATACCCAGCCCCAAACCGTAGAAGCATCAGCCCCCAGCCTAAAAGAATTTTGGCAGGGAGAGAAGCGCCTACCCCAGACCATTGAGGTGGCTTCGCCGTCAGCCGTGCCAGCGATTCTGGTCAAAAAGCAGGGTGACTTTCCCGCCTTTTGGAGCCGCGACAACTCGTTTATAGAAGCGATGGAGAGTCTCTACGATCGCGTCCGCAGCAAAAACAAAGATCGCCTGTAGCGATCAATTGGGATTGCAGAGCTGTGCTCGAATCCACTGGCGAAAGGTTCTAACCCAGCTAGTTTCCCCCATGGTTTGGCTAGTCTGCAAAAACCGCAGCAGTGCGTCTTGCCGAAGAAGTGGGAGGACGGTAGATACGGCTTGAGGGCAGTACTCACCGTTGACCAGGGCGAAGATCGTTAGCGCTGTGCCGTCAAATCGCCAGACTTCTGGCACGCCCAGGGCCGCGTAAATCGCCATGCGATCTAGCGAGCTGCTGGTGTTGTCGATCTCAATGGCCAGGTCGGGCGGCGGGTCAATGGCCAAATCGATCTCATCCTTGCCGCGAACGGCCTGCTCGTGCTGAATGTAGTAGCACTGGTCAGGTTCTAGCCCTTTGCTCAGGTCTTCTCGGTTCCAGGTGGTAGAGCCTAAGCTGCGAATTTCAGTCTCGGTTTCTTCGGTGGTGACTTCCACCATACGGCCCATCAGCTTTTTGTAGCTTTCATGGGGAGGCAACGGCACCATAATTTCTAAGGTTCCCTGGTCGTAGGTGAGGCGTTTACCTGGTGCTGACTCTAGGTCACGAATCAGTCCTTGGTAGGTAGCCCAGCTTACTCCCTGCAAGACAACCTGGTTACGTGGTGCGGTCAATAGGGACGTCACGGGTAGTCTCCTGTACCTAACTCTCCAATTCTAGTGGGAGATATCACCGCCGCTGCTACAGAGCAAAAACCGCCACGGGCACCCGCTTATAGGCCGGAGTACCTGCCCGTGGCTCAATCCGCGCCTTCATCAGCACATTGGCTTCGGGGTAAAACATCAGTGCCGCGCCCGATCGCACCTCTCCAAAAATGATCTCAATATCGTCAAGCTGCCCCGCATCGCCCCGCACGCTGACCCGCTGGTGCTGGCTAAAGCCTGCCTTGTGAGCATCGTCGGGGTTGATCAGAACGCAGTGGCGGTGGGGCATCCCCCGATACTCATCGGCTTCTTTGTAGACCACGGTATTGTGCTGGCCGTAGCTGCGCCCGGTAATCAGCGCCAGCACCAACGCGGGATGAGGGGTATCAGATAGGCCAAACTCTGACAGGGTGGGCAGCGTCAGGTTGGGCAGCGGCGTGGTCTGCATTTCGGCTTTCCCCGAGGGCGTGGGAAATTTGGGCTCTAGAAAGATGCGCCCGCCAATGGTGAACTCGGCGTTGGTATCATCAATCTCGCCAATTCTTTCGTAGCCGGGGATAGCCTGGGCGATCAGCTGACGCACGTAGCGGGTATCGTGCAGTCGCCGCCACTGAATTGGATCCTCTCCATGAATGCGGTGGGCCAGTTCCGCCAAGAAATCGATCTCCGTCACCAGGTCGGCATCCTTGAGGTGGGTTTTGCCGGGGCTGTTGAGCCGCACAAAGTTGTTGCCCGACTCGACGGTGGTTTTGTGGGGGTTCTCGAAGCGGGCATAGACCGGCACGATAATCGTGTTTTGCCGTGCCAGCCCGTGGAAGTGGCCCTGGTTGGGCTTGGTGGCGAGATAGACAATCGTGTCGATGTTGCCGAGGGCGCGCTTGGCCTGGGTGAGATCGGGGTTAGCGGCGTAGAGATTGCCCCCCAGACACAGCAGGGTATCGACTTCGCCCCGGTCGGCGGCCTCGATCAGGGCGCGAGCGTCGTAGCCCGGCTCGCGCTGGAGCGATTTGCCCAGCAGTTTCTCTAGCGCCTCGCGAATGCTGTCTTTGAGGTGGGCCGTCACCCCCATCGAGCCAAAACCCTGCACGTTAGAATGGCCGCGAATCGGCATCAGACCCGCGCCAGGCTTGCCCACGTTGCCGGTCATCAGGGCGGTATTGGCGATGCTGAAGATGGTGTCGACGCTGTTGGCCTGGTGGGTAATGCCCATGGCCCAGGCAAACACCACGTTCTGGCTGCTGTGGATCATCTCGGCGGCGGCGACAATCTCCGTCAGCGATAGGCCGCAGGTGGCGACGATCGCCTCCCACCCGGTAGCGTTCACCTGGTCGATGACCTCCTGCCAGTGCTCGGTGTGGGCCTTGAGGTAGTCAAACTGCACCCAGCCCCGCTCCAGCAGCACCTTTTGAATGCCCACAAACAGGGCCAGGTCGCTGCCGGGGATGGGCTGCAAAAACAGCGAGGCAATCTCTTGGCCCTGCACCAGCCGCAGGGGGTGGGCGGGGGAGCCAAACTTGGCCAGGCCCACCTCTTTGACCGGGTTAATGACGAGGACTTGGCCGCCGCGATCGCGCAGCTCGATCAGCTCGTTCATCAGCCGGGGATGATTGGCGGGGGCGTTGGAGCCCACCAGCACCACGCAGTCGGCCTGACGCAGGCTTTCCAGACTCACCAACGAGGTGCCGGTGCCAAAGACTTTGTTCAGGCTGACGGTAGAGGGGGCGTGGCACAGGTCAGAACAGTCGGCCAGGTTGTTGGAGCCCAGCGCCCGCACCATCAGCTGAAGCAGAAAAGCCGCCTCATTGGACGATCGCCCCGAGCTGTAGGAAGCCACTCGCTCCGGCGGCAGCGAAAAGCCAGCGGTGGTGAGCTGGTAGATTTCTTCCCAGCTCACCCGTTCGTAGTGGTCAGACCCGGCCCGGCGAATCACCGGAAAGCTGAGCCGACCGAGGCGATCGGCTTGGCGAGAGGTGAGGGTTTGCAGTTCTGAAATGGTGTGGCGATCGAAGAAGTGATCGCCCAGGCCCGGTTGCAGCTCTGACGAAATGGCCTGCACGCTTTTCATGCAGCGCTGAAGCGGTTCTTCTAGCTCGTTGACAAAGCCGCCGTTTTGCCCCCCGGTGCCCCAGGCGCACGACAGGCAGGCGCTTTTATGGAATAGCTTTTTCCAAATCTGCGGCCCCTGGGGTGACAAGGTCTTTTCGGCCCAATATTGAATGATTGGCAGACCGCCGCCAACCTCGGGCACAGGGATAGACTCGTCTTCGACGCCGAGATTGGCCGTGGCTAGGTGAGGTTCGGCGGGCGAGGTGGCGTCACTGTCAGGTCGAGTGCGATCGGTCATGTTGAAGGTTTCTCTACAGCCGCTATGCAACAACTATAGCGAGAGGGGCAGAGGCAGGTATGTAAGCCTAAAGATAGGGAGTTGTGTACTGAGCAGCCATAGGGCGACCCAGTACACCTTAGCGGGCAGGCTACAGCAAACCTTCGGCCCTGCGTGTGGATGGGCGATCGCTAAAAATCATCAATTAAACCGCTCAGGCGAGACAGTACAGGGTCTTCAGGCACGTCTTCAACCTCGTCTGCGTCGGGCACTGCTGCCGCAGCAGGTAGGGGAGAAACCGGGACAGAAGGAACATTGCCCCCCAGTTGAGTGACCTGAAAAGTCAACTGCTGTACCTGAGCCTCTAACCGCTCTAGTCGATTTTTTTCTTGGGCAAAAAAACGCTGTTCTATACTGAGCAACTGGGCCTCAAGGCTCTCAATGCGCTTACTTGCATCTGTAGACGGGGGTTGACCAGGGTAAGCATGATTGCCCAGCAAAAGCTGGTGGAGCGCTTCTTTGCAAAGGCTGCTAAAACTCAAACCTGGCTGTTGATCCAGCTCAGCTTTGACAGCTGCCAATAGATGCTGATCAAGCTCACTTTGACGAAACAAAACCAGCTTTTTCGTCTGGCGCAACCACTTCAATACCATCATTCTCGTCCCGAAACCATAGTGCCACCCACGAGTCAATACCTCTTCCCAACCCAAGACATGCGTCGTGCAGCAATCCTCTACAAATTGCAAAAACTGGTAGGGTAAGCGTCTCGCCTGCACGGGCAAGATGCCCATCCTACCAGCCCGAATCCATTCGGATCGCTACATCTCCAATCCGGTTACTAGAGGGTTTCGCCCGTTAAAGTGCCTTAACTAAATTGACTGCCCCCATAGAACCGTTTTTGTTAGGCAAATCAACCTTCGATCAGGAAGAGATGAGGCATGGCTACGCTCAAAGCTAACGACTAGGTGGCCGTACGAGCGGCACGGGCCGACGCCATCTGGGCCTCTCCATAGAGATACTGTCCCAGCGCGTTAGCCTGTCGACAGGGTGTAGCGAGGTGAGCATTAATTTTGGCCTCTCTCAGCAGGCGCTGAAAATCATCCCAGAAAAACTCACCCCCGCCCCCTGTGAGAATGACATCGGTCACTCGCTCTGGCAGCCAGGCCAGCAGACGATTGCACATCTCTCGCGAGAAATTTTCTTTGAGGTTCGGCAAAATGTCGTCTAAATTAGTTGGTCTATTCGCTCCCCGAGGCCGATAGAATCGCTCTCCCTGAGGCTGATTGACAGCCGCGATTAACGCTAAAGACTGGCTATCGGCCCCCTCAATTTGGGCGGCCACCTGCTCGTAAAACTGGCTCATGGCAAACGCTTCACTTCTCGAAACGCCACGGGCAAATCTAAAGTTGTCGACCATGATGCAATCGGTGGTTTGATGCCCAATATCTACGATCGCAACAGGCAGCTTGGTAAAGTCAACATTAATATCTTTCTTCTCTTGCACCTCATTCCAGAGAATGCTGCCGTACCCTTCGGGCATGACCCAAACCTTGTTGATGGTGATGGTAATCGGCTCACCGCGATAGCTCATGACATGCGGCCCCAGCAGCAGGCTCATCAGCTGCTCTTTCTCGCGCTCAAACTGATCTTGGGAGTGATAGGGCAGCCCCAGCACCACCGAAATCTCATCCCGCATTTGAAAGTAGCCAACACAGGCCAAAACCTTGACCAAAGCATCGTTAACTTTAGATTGGCCGACCCCTAAATTAGCGCCAAAATCTTCTGCAAGCTGCCCCATGGCGTAGCCACTGCCCTGGTAAACCATCCATATGTCAGATAGAGGATCCGTTGCTCGAGCTTCAAACGCGCCTCCCTGCACCTGCTCCATTGACAAATGCTTGACGTTAGCCGGAATAAAAACGACGCTATTGGGATCGCGGCTGATGGTGGTTTTGGTTGAGGTTCGCCCCAAATCAACGCTGAGAATAGATTTGGACAAAACACTGGTTTCTTTAACCACTGCGGTATCGCCTGACGTTTTCACCAGCGGTGTCTGGTTCATTGGTATCGAAGCAGCTTGTGACATGGTCATTGATTCTGAACCCTTTATCGAGCTTCACAAAAACCACCAACCTCATATCCCCATGGCAAAGCTAAGCCAAAAATCTTTCCAGAATTTGACGGAGATCGGGTTTTAGACTTGATGGTTAACTGTCCAAGACTCTTAAAGCGATAAAGTGTTCCAGAGAAAAATATTTCAAAGACTGCACCTTGGCATAAAAATGTCAAATATTTAGATTGCTTTACAGTTGACCTATCTATCAGTGTTATCTATCTTGAGCAGGTCAAAAAAATCACAAGGATTATCCATAAAGGCTTGCCAGCTCTATATTCTAGACCCGTTTGCTCAATTTCTGTCGTCATCTATCGGGTGGCAGAATAAGCAAAGCTGATGATTTTGTCCTTTGTCTATACGCCTGGACGAGTTCAGGGTTTGAGGGAATTTGGGTTTGAGCTAAACTCAGTCAGCCTAGTTTCTCACTACAAAAAGGGCTCGGCTGATTTGATCAGCCGAGCCCTTTTTGCTTACCTCAAAGCAGACCGAATTCGGTCTGCCTTAGCCGGTTTAGTAGTCGAAGTCGCCGCCCATGCCAGCACCCGCGCCAGCGGCAGGGGCCTTGGGCTCGGGTTTGTCGACCACGATGCACTCAGTGGTCAGCACCATTGAGGCGATCGAGGCGGCGTTTTGCAGGGCAGAGCGAGTGACCTTGGCGGGGTCGACAATGCCAGCCTCAAACATATCGACGAACTGGTTGTTGGCCGCGTTGTAGCCGATGTTGAAGTCCTTCTCCTTCACCTGCTCAACGATAACGGCCCCGTTGAAGCCCGCATTCTCAGCGATGCGGCTGAGGGGGGCGGTGAGGGCGCGGGTGACGATCTGGGCACCCAGCAGCTCTTCGCCGCTGAGGTTGTCGCTGGCCCAGGCTTCGAGCTGGGGAGCCAGGTGGGCCAGGGTGGTGCCGCCGCCGGGGACGATGCCCTCTTCAACCGCCGCTTTGGTGGCGTTGATGGCGTCTTCGAGGCGCAGCTTGCGGTCCTTCATCTCGGTTTCGGTGGCGGCCCCGACTTTGACTACGGCCACACCGCCAGAGAGCTTGGCCAGGCGCTCCTGCAGCTTCTCTTTATCGTAGGTCGAGTCGGTTTCCTCGATCTGGCGACGGATTTGCTCGCAGCGGGCTTTGACCTGTTGCTCGTTGCCCTCAGCCACCACGGTGGTGGTGTCTTTGGTGATGGTGATGCGGCGAGCGCTGCCCAGCATGTCGACCTTCACGTTGTCGAGCTTGAGGCCGGTGTCTTCAGAGATCACCTGGCCACCAGTGAGCACGGCGATGTCTTCGAGCATGGCCTTGCGGCGATCGCCGAACCCAGGCGCTTTCACAGCGGCCACATTCAGCACGCCGCGCATGCGGTTGACCACCAGGGTGGCCAGGGCCTCTTTCTCAATGTCCTCAGCGATGATCATCAGGGGCTTGCCGGAGCGGGCGACTTGCTCCAGCACGGGCACCAGATCCTGCACCAGGGCAATTTTCTTGTCAGTAATCAGGATGTAGGGCTCATCCAGCACCGCTTCCATGCGCTCGGTGTCGGTGACGAAGTAGGGCGACAGGTAGCCCTTGTCGAAGCGCATGCCCTCGGTGACCTCCAGTTCGGTGGTCATGGATTTGCCTTCTTCGAGGGAAATGACGCCTTCGCGACCGACTTTATCCATGGCGTCGGCGATCATCTGGCCCACTTCGTCGTCGTTACCGGCGGAGATGGCACCCACCTGGGCGATCGATTTGGAGTCGCCAACGGGGCGGGCGTGCTCGGCAATTTTTTCGACCAGGAAGGCGGTGGCTTTGTCGATGCCGCGCTTCAGCGAGATGGCGTTGGCACCAGCGGCGACGTTGCGCAGCCCTTCTTTGACGATCGCATGGCCCAGCACCGTAGCGGTGGTGGTACCGTCGCCCGCAGCATCGTTGGTTTTGCTCGCCGCCTGGCGCAGCAGGGAGACGGCGGTATTTTCAATATGGTCTTCTAGCTCAATTTCTTTAGCGATGGTGATGCCGTCGTTGATGATTTGGGGCGCGCCGTACTTTTTCTCCAGCACCACGTTGCGGCCTTTGGGGCCGAGGGTGACGGCGACGGCTTCGGCCAGCATGTCGAAACCGCGCTCCAGGGCGCGACGGGCATCTTCGTTGTAGGTAATCGACTTAGCCATAGGTGAAAAAATCCTCCCAGCAAGAATGGTTGACTAACTGCGGTGGGTTTGAGGTTGTAGGGTGTGTCACGGCAATGCCTGACGCACCAGGTAATGATTTTGTAGGGTGTGTTAGGCGCAGCCGTAACGCACCGAGCTTACTCAGAGGGATGTTTCGAATGGATGAGACAGCCCGCTAAGGAGTTTTTTGAGCGGTGCATCGCTAGCGCGGATGCACCCTACAGGTTGAGCTGCGATCGCTCAGGTTAACGGTGGGCGGTGCCCACCCTACCTAGCCAAAATGGGGTTACGCTAGGGCGGCAAGAACGTCGGACTCGCGCAGCAGCACGTAGTCGTCGGTGCCAAGCTTGATATCGGTACCGGCATATTTGGAGTAGAGCACCTTGTCGCCGACCTTGACTTCCATCGTCTGGAACGAGCCATCGTCGTTGCGCTTGCCGGGGCCAACCTGCACCACTTCGCCCACCTGGGGCTTTTCTTTAGCGGTGTCGGGCAGCAAAATACCGCCGGCGGTTTTTTCTTCAGCGGCGCTGACCTTGACCAAAATGCGATCGCCCAAAGGTTTAACAGTTGACACACTCAGGGTGACAGCTGCCATGTTGTACCTCCAAATAGTTGGCAATAAAAGGATTAAGAATGGTTGGAAGCGATTTAGCACTCTCGCTTCCTGAGTGCTAATTTAGCCGCCAGAACGTTCCTTCAGCAATTCTCTGAAAGGTGTGGTTTGCCGAACTCAACTCACCCATTCGCCGAACACAATCGACGTTGCCACCTTGCCAATGCGCCCCAGGTCTTCGTCGAGCAGGGGTGGCCAGACGACGCCCGCCTTTTGCCCCTGGGCGTAGAGCTGGCGGCTCTCGTAGGAGAGAATAAACAGGGCTTTGATGAGAGTGCGATCGAGGGTTGGTTCCGATTTGAGCCCTTCAAACAGCACCTTGAGGGCGAGCAGCAGGGAGGTTACCTGGCCAGGAATAGGCGGTTTGCCCTGGCGCAAGCAGGCGATAAAGGTATCGGGCAAGTCGTCGCTGGTGCCGAGGGTTTGGCGCACCACAAAGGTGTGAGCGGTTTCAAAATCCATAGGGGTAACGGTAGCTGAATTGGGATGTATTGATCCCCGCGCGTGCTGGTCGGCTGCGATCGAGCCAAAGCGATATCTGCCCCAGTTTACTGCCTGAGCCCTATTTCAGCGGTATTGAACTTAAAGTTGCGACTCCTGGCGGGCTGATAAGGCGTCTTGGGTTTGGGGCAAGCTGAGCGTGACTGGCGGGCGTCAGTTGTTAACCCCGACCTCGATAGGTGAGTATGACCATCGCTTCTCCACCGACTATTCCCTTTGTGGATTTGACCTGGCAGCATGCGCCCCTGCAGGAGGCTATGCAAGGGGTGATGAATGCCGTCATGACTCAGGGCGACTTTGTGCTGGGTCAGGCTCTGAGCGATTTTGAAGTTAATTTTGCGGCGGCCTGTGGCACTCGCTTTGGGGTGGGGGTCGGCTGCGGTACCGATGCGATCGCCCTCGGGTTGATGGCCTGCGGCCTTACCGCCGGGGATGAGGTGATTTTGCCGGCCAACACCTTTGTCGCCACGCTGATTGGGGTGCTGCGGGCGGGGGCAACGCCTGTGCTGGTCGACTGCGATCGCGCCACCGCCCTAGTCGATCTCGCCGCCGCCGAGCAGGCCATTACCCCCCGCACCCGCGCCATCGTGCCCGTGCACCTCTACGGCCAAATGGTGTCGCCCCAGGCGCTGCTCAACCTAGCCAGTCGCCACCGCCTGATTGTGTTTGAAGACGCCGCCCAGGCCCACCTGGCCCAGCGCGACGGCTACACTGCTGGTTCGCTGGGGCTGGGGGCCGCCTTTAGCTTTTACCCCAGCAAAAACCTCGGTGCCCTGGGCGATGGCGGCATGCTGGTGACACCAGATGAACAGGTGGCAAAAACGGCGCGATCGCTGCGCAACTACGGGGCCACCAGCAAGTACTACCACACCGAACCCCAGGGCACCAACAGCCGCCTCGACACCCTGCAAGCCGCCGTACTCAACGTCAAACTGCCCTACCTACAGGGCTGGAACCAGGCCCGCTACGCGATCGCCCAGCACTACGATCGCAGGCTCGCTCCCCTGGCCGAGTGCGGCATCGTGCCCATGCGCAACGACGCTGGCCCCGGCCACATCTATCACCTCTACGTCGTGCGCGTCACCCCGCCCTGCCCCCTGGGCCGAACCGAACTCCAGGCCCAGCTCACCGCCGCTGGCGTTCAGACCGGCATCCATTACCCCATTCCCTGCCACCTGCAACCCGCCTTTCGCTCCCTGGGCTATGGCCCCGGCCACTTCCCCGCCGCCGAAGCCCTCAGCCAGGAAATTCTCTCGCTGCCCATGTACCCCGGCATGACCATCGAGCAAGTCGATTATGTGGTAGACGCTATGGTGGAAGCAGTCGCCGCCGTGCGATCGCCCAGCCTTTTGCAGGAAGTGAGGGGATGAGGGAATGAGGGGATGAGGAGTGAAAACAAATTCAAAATTCAAAATTGAGAATTCAAAATTTTGCACTTTGCACTTTGGATTTTGCACTTTGAACCCTCACCTTCCCCACCCCCTCACCTTCCCCACCCCCTCACCTTCCTCACCCGCCCACCCACCTACCCATCCACCCACCCACTCCCCATGCGCCGCCGCTACCTCACCCCAACCCTGGCCATAGCCGCCCTGCTGGCGATCCTCTACGGGCCGCTGCTGCTGCACTGGGTCGATGGCTGGCTGCACAAGTCGATCAGCATTCAGCACGAGTACTTCAGCCACGGGCTGCTGGGGCTGCCCTTTGCGGCCTACATCGCCTGGGGTAAGCGCAGCGCCTGGAACGGGCTGCCCGATCGCTGCTATCCCCTGGGGCTGGGGCTGGTGGGGCTGGCCAGTTTGATGTACCTCACCCGCCTGCCCGACTGGATGAATTTGTCGCTGCCGGTGATGCTGGTGGGGCTGTGCCTGAGCCTGAAAGCGATCGCAGGCATGCGACTCCAGGCGATTTCTCTCATTTTGGTGGCGCTGGCGACGCCAAACCAGCTGCCCTACCTGATTGAGCCGTATATTTTGCCGCTGCAGCAGTTGATTGCCTCGGTGGCGGGGTTTTTGCTGGTGCAGCTGGGTCTTCCGGTCACGGTTGAGAGCATTTACCTGTTTGTCAACGGTCAAACGGTCGAGGTTGCGCCCCACTGTGCCGGGCTGAAAATGCTCTTTACCAGCCTCTACGTCGCCCTCATGCTGCTGTACTGGACGGGGGCCTACAGGTCACGGCTCAGAACGGGTTTGTTTGTGGGCAGTACGGTAGCGGTTAGCGTGGTGGGTAATATTCTGCGCAATGCTCTGCTCAGCTATTTCCACGGTATGGGCCAGGACGGGGCCTTTGCATGGCTGCACGAAAGCTGGGGCGGCGACCTCTACTCAGCGCTGATGCTGCTGACGATTATTTTGCTGCTGCGGCTGATTCAAGACCGGGTGCCAGCCAGCCTCAATCTGGTGGTGCAGTCGCCCTCGTCGTCGGTGTAGGCCTGTTGTTGGTTCTGTTGTTTAGCGCGATCGCACCCTATGACCACCCAGCCCTTGTCTTCTCGCCCTTTCTCCAACCGCTGGGTCAGCCTGGCTCTGGTGGTTGTGCTGAGCGCCCTGGCCGGGATGGCGATTTTGCCCGCCTACCTCAGCGGTCAGTGGCCCTGGCAAACTACGCCCCAGGTGACCCAAATCGACCAGCTGCGATCGCTGCAAACCGACGGTCTGCCGCTGCCCGGTTGGCAGCTCACCATCGCGGAACCCATCGCCATCAACCGCCAAACCTGGACGCTGGCAGAATATCGCGCCTCGTCTACCGGGGCGCAAACCGCCCCAGTGCAGTTTGCGCTACTGCTGCACCCCCAGCCCTGGCACAGCAACCAGCCCCAGCTGGAGTGGATCGACCTGGCCGGGGCTCAAAACTGGCGGATTGAGGGACGGCGGCGGCTGCGGGCTGGGTCGGTCACCGCGAGATTTTTTCGGGCCTGGGGCGATGGCCAGAGCTTTGCGGTGGTGCAGTGGTACGCCATGCCCCAGGGCGGGCATCCCTCGCCCAGCCACTGGTTTTGGGCCAACCAATGGTCGCAGCTCACCCGCCGCACCCTGACGCCGTGGGTAGCGGTGACGGTGCTGCTGCCAATGGAGCCACTGGGGGCGATCGCCGACTACCAGCCCCTGGCAACAGACCTCACGGCGTTAATTCAGCAACAGCTCGAAGCCACCGCCCTGCGCTAGCCCCCAAGCGCAAAAACGCCTGCCCCAAGACCAGGGCAGGCGGCTACCGTTTCCACTCAAAGGCGACTAAAGTTTTCCAACCATCTCGGGATTCAGGCCTCAGGCAGTGACGCATCGGGTTGAATCTCGACGTGCTGAGCAAACTCGCAACCGCAATTTTTGCATCGCCGCTGCTGAAACGTGGCAAAGTCATAGGGCTCTCGACTATTTCTAGGAACGGCTACATACCCTTTACCTTGAGGACATTGAAAGAACCTGGGCAGGTAAGAACTGGTCGGCACCGTCGATAGCTCAACTCGCTCAGCTAAATACTCACTCAGGTAGGCTCGCCTGGCATCTACGGCTCGTTCGTCCTCATCATCATCCATGTCGGCATAGAAATAGTCGATAAACTCTAACCACTCCATCAATCGATCATCGGCTTCGGCAAGGCTCCAAATTTGAGAGATTTGTTGAATCTGTCGATCAGGGTCCATATCGGGATGGGTGATCAACAGATAGTACTTCCACACCTGCCTTTTTTGCTTCAGACTGAGGTGAGAAAGAAATTGCTGATCTAACGTGGGAGTTTTCATAATGTTTGACTGAATGCTCCATAGCCTCGATAGTAATTTGTCTTAAACCTTTCAACCCAAACCATTTCACAATCCTTTCCGCAGGCTATAGAAGAACCCAAAAATATCAATTTTGGATGAACTTAAAACAGCTTGGGTCTGCTTAGGGCTAGCTTTAGATAGTTAATCGATACCTCCATTATAAAGCTGAAAGAAATGAGCCTTGAGCCTTTTTAGGGCGCGAGACTCGCGCTTTCTCAGCGCCTGTATCGAAGGCACGTGGCACTCTTCACCAGCGGCCATGTACTTGTAGTGCTGCCGAATCTGCTCGTAGGTTTTGCGCTGCAAAAACTTCATGCGAATCAGCCTTTGCTCGTCGGTTGTGAGCTGGTTGAGGGCGACTTCAAGAAACCTCAGCTGTTCAATCAGTTCTGCCTCTAGCAAAGGGTGCTTAGGCTGCTGCGCCAGGGTCGTCAACTGTTTTACCTTGCGCTCGTCCTTAATTGTCGCGTCGACCTTACTTCTGAGAATATTTAGGCACACCTGACGGAGCCAGGACTCGGGTTTGTGGATCGGTTTATTGTGCCTGCGAATATACTCAATGCCCCGCTTGACACCTTCAACAATGACGTCGTCTAGATCGACATTTGTAATGTGCCACTGCCTGACAAATCGAAGCAAAAACTTGTAAAAAGCAGTCCCTTTAAACTCGTCGGGCATGAGCAGGTGGCTGACCGCAGCGATGAAAGTATAGACCAGTTCTTCGACAGGTTCATGACTCGTTTGCTGCTCTAAGCGATGCTTGGGGGTTTTGTTAGTTTTGGTCATGACAAATGCCTTGTAGAGAGCGCGGCGGGCTGATGGAGAAAAACAAGTACCAGTCGGGATGCAAAAGTTTGAGATCGGTGGTGTGATCCAGCGAAAAGTCAGGTTTTTTGATTAAAACGCTCAGGTCTGTTTCTGGATCTGGGCTATCAGAACGGGGCTGAAGCCTTGTTTTAATCAGCGATCGCACGCTATCTAACACCTGCCGGGTAAAGCGAATTGCGCTGGCGAACCAGCCTCTAAATCGCAGGCGATCGGGTATGTCCGCAGCCTCTGCGATAACAAAGTTGATAACCATAGGTCTATGTCCTCAACAAACGATGCAGAAAAATTCGAACCATCTGTAGGGGTAGTAGGCGCAGGCGCGCAAACGTGACTCAAGTAGAAGAAAACATTTTCGCGCCGCCCCCCGGCTGTAGTTAGCGGCAGGCTAGGCCGGTTCAATCAGCAGGGTGTTACCCTGGCGATCGATGGGCCGAATGGCGTCGCCCGCTTGAAAGCTGTAGCTTGCAGCGGCTCGGGCCGTCCAGTACACGCCGTTGACGCGCACGACCCACTCCAAACCGGGCTGCGCCACAGAATGAATCACGCCTACGCCTGGGTACAATTTGCTCTCCAGTACAGCACTGATGGGTGTTGTTAAGCTGCTCATAGCGATTGGGCCTCCGTGTCTTGCCTTGCTTACTAGTGGCAGGAGAACCAAATGTGTGACATGTTGTAGTATGCGCAGCACAAAAAAGCTCGCGTCCTTGAGGGCGCGAGCTTTACAGAGATTAGTACCAACTAGAGGCCCTCGGTTTGATCAGGGCCAACGGCCGCTGGCCCCTACTCGACCACCAGGCGAGAGAGGCTGGTGCCGGGGTAGTAGTTGCCTAAAATTTGGTTGTAGTTGTAGCCCTTGCTGGCCAGTTCCATGGCCCCGGTCTGGCTCATGCCGTTGCCGCCGTGGGCCGCCTGCACGATCGCATCCGAGGCCGCATAGAGCGACTCCACAATGCCGCCGTTGTAGCTAATAAACTCGCCAGTTGTGGCGGCGACGGCAGCCTGGGTGGTGTTGGTCTCTTTAGCAATGCCCAGGTAGGCCTGGTAGCGCTGGGTATTGTCGAGGTCGTAGGGGCGCTGGGCGTGGCGCACGTGGTGCACCAGAGCGTAGGAACGGGCCGCCACCGCCTGGGCCTTGAGCGCTTCGAGGGGCCAGTTGACATACATTTCGCTGCCCACAACGCTGCTCAGGTAGTCGTGCATGAGCACAAAGTTGACGGCCATCAGGCCGGAGCCATCGCTCAGCAGCAAAACTCGACCCTTGTACCAGTTGTCGCCCACGTACACGTAGCCGCCTTCACCTGGCTCTAGCCATACCGTATTGGAGAGGGTGCAGCTACCGGCGGCCATCCCCGAGCCCTGGGGCTGCAGCACTAGGCTGCTCTGGGCGGGTAGATTGCAGTAGTTTTCACCACTGAGATCCATCAGGTAGCCGTCAACGGAGGTAGCGACTTCCAGGTTTGAGGAATTTTTGGCGATCGCAACCCGCATTTCGAGGTTGGTATCAATGGTTTTGCCGGGGTCAAAATTGCTGGCCACAGCGGGGGTCGGCGGCGCAGAGGGCTGGGGCACAGACCGCGAACTCGCCTGGGAGGCAGCGCTACTGCTGGCGGCGGGCTGAGCCGAGGGCGAGGCTGTCGCCGCGGCCTTAGCCGCTGGGGCCGGGGGCGCGGCGGCATCGGTGGCAGTGTCGGGGGGGAGAGCCGCCTGCACCAGCACCCGCCGCGCCCGGTACAAATCGACAATCGACTGGCGCACCATGCCCGTTGTTTGCCACAGGGCGGGTTTCAGGGTGCCAGATTTGCCGTTGTCCCGGTTGCCCAGCGGAGATGCCGAAACCTGCACCAGCAGGAGGCTGGCAAAGGCTAGACCGCTAAAGACCTTGATGCGAGTAGAAGGATTGCTCACAGGCGCAGGCTCTTGGGAACCATCCTTTGACCGTCGCAACGTCTTGAGATTAAGCGGCTGCAGTCTGACCGATTTGAGGCGCACTGGCCTCAGCTTTGGCAGCCGAGCCGTCCAGAGTTCTCTCATGGTGGTTTAACCTAGTCTCCACTCTTTACGCTAACGAAACCGAGTCCAACGCCCTGATCTATTTAAGGATAATCGTTAATAAATACAACGGTCAGGATACAGTCGTAACCTATACCTAAAGGTAGAGATCGCAGTCAGCAAAGTGGCCGATGTCAACTGCCGATTTTGAATTAGCAATTCAGGCCTGTCTGCCCCTGCTGTGGCAGAGTTTATATCGGCATAGAGGTGTGACCAGATGGCCAGGGGCCAATTCCGGGGCTGTTTAGGGTGATGTGCACAGGTAGTGGCTGTAGTGATGGCTGCCGCTGCTGGCCTGGTTCACCTGGGTACATCCATAGGCGCTCAGGTCTGAGTGACTATGCAGAAACCACAGATCGAATGGTCGAGGCGGCGCTGAGAGAATGTTGGCTAGCGCTGCTTCAGGCGGAACGGTGGGATTGCTGGGTAAGGCCCAGATAAAAAACTGGGGCGGCACCGACCACTGGCTCTCTGGGGTGGCTGGGTCAAAGTGGCGCTGAATCTCCCAGCCAATGCTGAGGAACTCAATGCCGATGACCGTCGGTTTTGTTTCGATCGGGTTGGCAAAGCCGATCAGTACCGGGTGGGCCGATTCGGTTTGCACCGTGCGAACAAACTGGGCCGGTGCGTAGTACTTAGCGAAGGCCAGGTTGCTGACGACGAACAGGGCGCTGACCAGACCCGCAACCCAGATTACTTGCACGCTGCGCCGTCCCGAAATGCGCCACGGCGTCCAGGGAATGCGGGCCGATGTCTCGGGAGTTTCTGGCCAGTAAACGGCCAACAGCCCCCCCAGCAGCACCATGACACCAGGGTGAAAGACGAAGTTGTAGCGGTGCCCGCGGGTGATATCCATCGCCACGCCGTAGGTGACCGCAAAAAAGATTGCGATCGCCGCCAGCACAAACCCGCCCATGACAAATAGCCCAAACCGACCGGAGGCCGACTGGCGCACCAGCGGTCTGGCCTGAATGAGTCGCCCCACCAGCCACAGCAGCACGGGCAGCAGCAGCAGCACCGACAGCACCACGGCCGCAATGCCGATCGCGCCATGGGCGTGGGTGATGGGGGTAATTACCATAAAGATCAGCCCGACCAGCATCTGCGCGATTGGATCCAGCCACCGCATGGGCTGGCTGAGGTCAATGGCCAAATTTGAAGACTGGCTGCTGCCGTAGAAGTTGAGCAGCACCGGCAGCCACACCAGGCAAGCGGCCAAGGTGCCCAGCATCACCCAGTACAGCCGTCGCCAGGGGCGTTGCCAGAGCACCTGGGGCCGCGATCGCCCCTGGTGCCAGGCCAGCGCCATCAGCACCAGGGCCTGAGCCATCAGCGCCAGCGCCGTAAAGTAGTGGGTGGCAAAGGCCAGAGCGTTGACCCCCACCCACAGCAGCCCAAAGGCCGGTGAAATGGGCGGGTTCAGGGGTGCTTTGGTTTCGGCACCGTACAGGCTCCAGACCCCCACGGCAAAGCAGGCCAGCCCCAGCGAGACCATCAGGGTGGCCATGCCGTAGTGCCGGGCCTCCTGGGCCATCGCCACCCCAAACGGAGATACAGCCATCAGGGCGGCGCTGATCTGCCCCGCCAACACCGAGCGAAACCCCAACCACCCGGCCAGATAGACCGCCGGTACGCTCAGGGCACCGAGCAGGGCGGGCAGGGCTCGCGCCGCCCACGGAGAGGCTACTCCCTGCACCGTCGGAAAGAGATTCATCCAGAGGTGGGCCAGGGCGAAGTAGGCCGGTGGATGGTTATCTTCCTGCATCAGGTAGTGGATGGTGGAGCCCACGGTCGCCTCGGGACGGGGGCGCAGAGGCGTCAGCAGCTGCTCTAGCGAGATCACCTGATCGAGCGGAACAGAGCGACTGCTGTTGCCCAGCGAGAAGATGGTTGTGGCCACCTCATCCATCCAGAGGGGCTTGCTGGTTAGAAATGCCAGACGAATGGCCAGGGCGATCAAGAACCACACCGCCATCCAGACCGCCGCAGGCGACAGACGCCACGCTTTGATCAGCTGCGTTAAATTGCTAGAAACTGCCAAGGCCGGTGATACTCCTCAGTAGCGGACTCAAAAATGACGGACTCAACTGCACCTGTCTTCGAAACAGTCTACTGAGTTCTATGGCTAAGACTATGCCACCGCCAGAACGGTGAGGACGTGACCAAAGTCCTTGAAGTGATGGCTACGGCCGTTGCGCTACCCAGTTTTCAACCATGGCCAGGGCTGGTGTCCTGAGCGCCAGGGCCATCGCTGTAGATTAAAAAGGCCTCAACCTACGCCAGGTTGAGGCCTTTGGTCAGGAGGGTTTACTGTCTGGTGAAATAGCCGTCTCAGCTGTCAGCCTGAAGCAGAATGACCACTGCACAGGGCATACAGAAACTGGAGCTAAATTCTGAACATTTCTGTTGGTGGCAGCAGGGGCGATCGCCTCAGCCCAATACCGGCAGCGATGGCCCTCAAGGGCCAGTCTTTGACCATCGCACCCCTGACTAAATTTCGGCTACCGAGTTGAGGCCCACAATGTCTTCGTAGGCCGCTGCCACAATGCAGACCGAAAGGGGCACAGTTACCAGCAGGCCAATTCCTAACACAATGGCCCCAGCCACATTGAGCAAGCCAAGCAGGAGCAGCAGGCCAAAAAATGAGAACCACTTTTTGGTAATTAGCTGGCGGCTGGTTTCCATCGCTTGCCAAAAATCAGCGCTCTTGTCAATCACAAAGGGCTGGGCGAACAGGTACGCTACGGCCAAATAAATGCCTGGAATCACAAGCAGCACAAACCCCAGGGCGGTCAAAATACCGGCTACCAGCGCGGTGAGAAAGATCGGTAAAAACTTGTTAAATCCCTGAAAAAAGTCACTAAAGACCGCATTGCGACCGCGGGCGAGCTGAAACGCCACAAAGTAATAGCCTGCGGTTAGGGCTGGGGTAACGACATTAAACGCAAAATTGAGAATGCCCCCAGGCACGGGCTCATCGCTTCTTGACCCTAGCGGATAGGGGAGGATGGCGATGACAACCTGAATCAGAAACAGCATCAGGGTAAATAGAACAAACAGCGGGGCTTTTTGCTTGAAAATCTCCCAGCCGCGGCTAAAGTATTCGCCAATTTTGACGTCATAGTCGCGATTGGTAAAGTTAGCGCTAAAACTACTCATCGCCGTTCTCCAAAATCCCCAAACGATTAAATCCAGAATATCGGCTTCACGTTAGCTGAAGCTAAAGTCGCGGCAAAAATTAACCTGAGAGCATCTAGCAGAAGACAGATCTATCAGCCAAAAATGGCGAATTAAGGGGCTTAATCGACCACCGGGCTGCCGTGGTGGTGGGTCATATACCACTTGCCGGCCAGGCGCTCAAACCCGTTGGTGGCCATCGATCGCGCCTCTAGACGGCGGCTGGTGAAGCGATCGAGGCCAGACTCGCCGCTGATCTGCAGCACGTTCTCAATTAGCACCACGAAGGCCAGGTCGCCGCTGACCTCAACGGTGAGAATGTCGGTGTCGATTTCGAGGTAGCTAGTGTTTTTGAAAATCCGCTCCCAGGCGTCGCGGATGTCGGGCCAGCCCTTGAGGGCATCGCGCCCTGGGTGAATGCAGAGGCAGCCCATGCCCTTGGACCAGACGGCTTCCATGGCTTCTATGTCCTTCTTCTCGAAGGAGCGGTAGAAGGCGCTGTTTGTGGCCAAGACCAGTTCGCGATCGCCAGCCATAGAGTCCTCACTGATAAGATACAGGGGCGTTTCCCTGCCTCCTGTCTTGAGCATAACTAACGGCAGGGGAAGGCAGCCACCCTCGGCCCCAAAGTCGCACCCCTGCATGCTAAAGCTTGAAAATCTTTGTAAGCGCTACGGTTCTAAGGCGGTGTTGCAAAACCTCAGCCTGGATCTGCAACCCGGCGAAATCTACGGCCTGCTCGGCCCCAATGGAGCCGGTAAGACAACCACCATCAACATTATCTGCGGGTTGCTCAGAGCCGACAGCGGCTCAGTCACCATTGGCGATCGCCCGGCAGGCGAGGCCACCAAAGCGCTGGTGGGGGTGACGCCCCAGAGCAACCTGCTCTACGGCAGCCTCACCTGTAGCGACAATTTGTTCTTTTTTGGCCGGCTCTACGGGCTCTCTCGCCAGGACTGCCTGCGGCGGGTCGAGGTGTGCCTGGAGGCAGTCAACCTGCTGGCGCAAAAGCACACCCCGGTAGAGCGGCTCAGCGGCGGCATGCAGCGGCGGCTGAGCATGGCGGCGGCGATGCTGCACCGCCCCAAGCTGGTCATTCTCGACGAACCCACCACCGGGCTCGATATCGAAGCGCGGCAGGAGCTCTGGCAGCTGATTCGCCAGTTTAAGGCGATGGGGGTGACGGTGTTGCTGACCTCCCACCTGCTCGACGAGGTAGAGCGGCTGTGCCAGCGAATTGGCATTTTGAGCCAGGGGCGGCTGCTGGCCGAGGGCACGCTAGAGCAGCTGCGATCGCGCATTCCAGCCCGCGAGATAGTCACCGTCGAAACGAAGGATCCGAAAGGGGCGATCGCCCGCGCCCGCCAGCTGGGCTACCCCCACCGCACCTACGGCGGCGACCTGGCCTTTTGGGTGCCCGAGCAGCTCGAACTGAAGGAGTTAATCGATCGCTTTGAGGGCATTCCCCTCGACTCGATCGCCCGCAGCCCGGTCAAGCTAGAGCATGTTTATCTGGAAGTGACGCGGGCGGCGTGAGGGGGGGATCCGCTGGCCCCTACGCACAGTCCTGCCGCCAAAAATGCCAGGGCGGCCACCAGGGCAATCACCGTCGGGCCGAGCCCGCTGTTGACAAAGAGCCCCCCGCCCACGCTGGCGGCCAGGGCACCGCCGCTAAAGTAGGTGCCCGTGCCCAGCCCAGCGCGGGCAGGGGGCACCATGGCCAGGGCAAAGGGCAGCGTGCCGTTAGAAACCAGGCTGAGCGCCGCCCCAAACAGGGCGGCCAGCAGCATTCCTACCGCCGTACTAGAAATCACCCCCAACAGAATGGCCAGACTGGCCATAGCGCTCAGCCCCAGCACCATGGCCCGGCGGTTGCCCAGGCGGCGGGCCAACTGCCCGGCTGGAATGGCGGTCAGGGCCAGGGCAATAAACAGCGCCCCCAGCACCAGGGGTATATTGGCGTCGGGTACTCGCTGGGCCAGGGTGGCGGGCAGGGCGCTCATCACCAATCGAAAGCCCAGGCCCACCCCCACGCCTGTACCAAAGATCAGACCCAGGCTGGCCCAGGGCAGCGGGCTGGCGGCTGGCGGCGCGATCGCCGCCGCATCCGTCACCCCCGACGGCCCCGCCCACCGCAGCGCCAGGGCGGCCACCAGCAGCACCACCGACCCCAGGCTAAACGCCACTAGCGGCCCCAGCCCCAAAATAAACTGGCCCGCCAGCGGCCCCATCGCCCCCGACACACCGCCTACCAGCGTCAAAAGGCTGGCCGCTTGAGGCAGCTGGGTGCCCATCGCGTAGCGCCCCAGCAGCGACAGGGCCGGGCTGCGAAAGACCGCCATCGCCATGGCCCAGGCCACCAGCAGCAGCGGCAGCCCCCAGCGCAGCGCCCCCTGCCCCCACACCAGCGCCGTCGGAATCACCACAAACAGGCCCGCCGTCAGCACGACACCCAGGCTGATGATCGGCAGGCGAGTGCCAATCTGGTGCTGCATGCGATCGGAAAAGGTGCCTACCACGGGTTCTATGACCATGGCCAGCAGGTTTTCGACCACCAGCAGCCCCACGGCCAGCCCCTGGGGAAACCCCAGCTGGGTCAGCAGCTGCACTAGATAGAGGTTGTAAATCACCCACAGCAGGGTAATTGCCCCCTGCATCAGGGCGAGGCCCCATACTGGCCCCCACAGAACAGAGGGTTTAGCGGTGGGTATCTGAGCCATAGAGCGATCGCGCCTGCTAAAGTCTTACATCGGGCATCACGACCTTAGCTCTTCGACCACCATCACCGCCAGTTTGCTCGCCGCCCCTGCTTCCCCCCGCACCGATCGCAGCGCTTGCCGAATGGCCTCCAGGGTCGGGGGATTTTCTAAGTAGCTCACCACCTGGGCCGCCACCTCTGCGGGCTTGAGCGGGCCAATCCGCTCAGGGACAATTTCGCGCTTAGCCCAAATGTTGGGCCAGGCAAACAGTTTTCCTTCTTTATAAATTTGGCGCAGCACCAGCCGGTTGATGATTCTAGTCAGGTTATCTCCCACCAGGGGCAGGTTGGCCAGCAGCCCCGGAATGCCGTCCCAGGCTTTCATGGCCTCAAGCTTTTGGGTGGGCAGCAGCACCATCATCGGCACCCCCAGGGAGCCTAACTCGGCGGTGTTGGCCCCCACGGTGGTGAGGCAAAACCGCATCTGGCTCATCAGGTCGTAGGCGGGGCTGGTCTGCCACAGCAGTACCTCCAGCCCGCTAGGGGTACGCAGCCGGGGCAGGGGCGAATTTGGCTCCACTAGCTCTGCTGTAGCCGCCCCTTCAATCAGGCGAATATCTGGGTTTTGGGCCGGATCGGCAAACTGGGCCAGCGCCTCTAGCGACAGCATCGGCGCGACCGGAATCACAAACTGGGTATTGGGCCGCTGCCGGTGGATGGCCTCGGCGGTGCCCAAGGCAAAGGGCAACCCCATGCTGAGCTTATTTTTTTTGGATCCAGGCATGAAACCGATCAGCTCTTGATCAGGTTTTAGGGAGAGCCGGTCGCTCACCGCCTCCTGGCTGACCGCATCACCCCGCACATCGGCCATCAGGTCGCCGATCACCTCGCACTTGTCGCGAAACTCGGGCGGGGCCGCCTCGACAATATTGGCCGTCATGCAGCCAAAGCGATCGATCCAGCGATGCCAGCGGGCATCCCACTCGGCGTAGATCACGGTGCGGTAGCCCAGGCGGCGGCCCACCACCACCGGGTAAATCTGGTCGCCGCCCAAAAACAGCACCACCCCGCGCGGGTGCCAGTCCCAGCGCTCGGCAGTTTTGCCCGTCAGCAAAAATGAGAAGAAATGCTCTGGCCCCTGCACGCGATCGACCCCCGGTAGCCGAAGAGCCATCTCGGCCTCGCGCCCGGAGGCATTGGCGCAGGGCGACAGCACTACGGAAATGCGGGTCTGGGCCGATTCGTCCCCCAATGGACCACCGGGTTCTCGCAACGCTCTGACCACCGGGCGCACCCAGGTCGAAATTTCCCCTGGCCCATTGGACAAAATCAAAATATCGCTGGGTGCCATTGGCCTTCGTCCCTCACTACACCGGCTAGGGGTATGCCCCTGGCCTGCTCTCTAGCTTAGGTCCCGCGCCTTCAATATCGCTCGTCTGTTCACAAACAGTGGTCGATAAAAACCGGCGTAGTTGGGTATGGCTTATGTAGAGGGTTGAACAAACGCCCTTACCCTCCTTGATAACCGATAGGCTGGCGACAGCTATATAGAGGTTAATTTTGTCAAGAGCTGTCATTAAAAATGCTGAGGAACAGTGCGATCGTGAACATACCGCCCAAAATCCATAAATTGACCTTCAGCCGGGGAATGTGTTTCGGTTCTTGCCCGGTTTACACCGTCGAACTTTCCTCCGATGGCCAGGTATTGTGGTTCGGCGAATACTATGTCAACGTCCTGGGGAGAGCCAATTGGTCTGTTCCGCTGGCTCAGGTAGCCGAAATTGAGCAAACCCTTCACCATGTTCGCTTTCAGCGTTTTGCTGCTGCCTACGACGACAGCGATATAACCTGTCAACCCTCCAGTCAAATTTCGGTCGTTTACCTGGATGGGGCAACCAAAACCGTCAGCCATGACCACGGCGATTTTTCTGCCCCAGAAGCCTTAACCCTTTTGGAGGACTGCCTAGATGATTTGATGGGGACAGCCCCCTATGTTGGTAGCACCGACTGCACTGACTAGCGCCATGCTCAGCCACGCCCAGATACAGGGCAATAGCCCCAAGCGATCGTTTCCGCCCTGCATGAAGAAGGCCCTGAAAAATCTATAGACTCACTGTTTTCTACACAACTTTTTACACAGTGATACGCAACTTAGGTTACAGGGCTGCTTTCTCAGTTTTTGGTTCCCGTCCGGGCAGGTTCTCATGAAACAGAAATAACGTCTGAAACCGTTGTCCGAACAGAATTCTTTGTGTGGCGTAAAAACTGTGTCTGGGGCAGGCAGGGTTCCCGTCGTCGTCATTTCTGAGATTTTTGATAAGCACTGTTACAATTCGACGACTTCGTTCAGGATCATTGTCGCTCTCTGATCCCGGTGCTAACGTCTGAGTCATGGTTCGGATGGTCTTTCATTCAGGAGAGCAAACCCCATGCTCCAAGCGCACAGCACCCGTCTCCAACGCGTTAGATAAAGGCCCCACCTGTAGGGCTGCGCACAGCAACGCGACCCCAAAGCTCCAAGGTAGTCTGGCTCCCAGCCAGGTAAACCAAGCACACCGCGACTAATCAGCGATCGCTGTTCCCAAACCTATTTAGCTTTTCTCAGGCAAATTCTGCACCGATTGATTCACAGGTGCTATCGGTCCCGGCCTTTTTGATAAGGCGCACCATCGCACCACAGCTCTAATCACGCTGACGGCACTACGCCAGACTCAGCAGGAGGTTCCTATGCTTTTTCACGGAAAAACAGCTCTGATTACCGGAGCATCGCGCGGCATTGGCCGTGCGATCGCCCACGCCCTGGCTCGCCAGGGTATGCAGCGCATTTTGCTGGTGGCCCGCCATGCCCAGCGCCTGGAAGCCGTTGCCGATGAAGTGCGGCAGCTGGGGGCCGAGGCGATCGTGCTGCCCGTCGATTTGACTGACCCGATTCAGGCCAATGTGGTAATTGCCCGCGCCTGGCAGCACCACGGCCCGGTACACCTGCTGGTCAACTGCGCCGGGGTGGCCTACCAAACGCCGTTTTTGCAGGCCAAGCTGCCCCAGGTGCAGGCCGAAATTTCGACCAACCTGATTGGCCTCTACACCGTCACTCGCCTGGTGGCCCGCCGTATGGCCGCCCGCCGCGAGGGCTGCATTGTCAATGTCTCTAGCCTGATGGGCAAGGTGGCGGCCCCAACGATGGCGACTTATTCGGCCACTAAATTTGCGATCGTCGGCTTTACCCAGGCCCTGCGCAGCGAACTGGCCCCCCACCGGGTAAAGGTCGTGGCGCTGCTGCCCTCGCTGACCGATACCGATATGGTGAAAGGCTTTGACTGGTTTCGCGGGGTGCAGCCTGCGACGCCAGACCAGGTGGCCGAGGCCATGGTGCGGGGGCTGCGGCGGGGTCAGACCGAGATTTTGGTAGGCTGGCAGAGCCATGCGGCTATGTTGGCCCAGCGGCTAGCGCCCTGGCTGGTCGAGCCAATGATTCAGCTGCTGGCCCCGGCTCGGGCGGGGCAGCCCCAGCGGCGACCTGTGCGTTCGACCTAGTCAAATCTGCTTTCAGATCTGCTTAGCGCTATTCGCGTGGTGGGCGGTGCCCACCCTACAGCTACAAAGATCGAAACGGTCAACCTGTAGGGGCATGGCATGCCCCTACAAACGGGGGTTAGCTAGATAAAACCCTTATTCTGTAGCTCTGGCGGTGGTGCCAAAAAAGTCGATGCGGTAGTCGGTGATGCTGACCCCGGTGCGGGCCTCAATCTGCTCAATCAGGTCGGCGGGCAGGGTGACCTGAATGTCGATAATCTCGTTGGTGTCGAGGCAGTTGACGTGGCTGTGGGAGTCGCTCAGATGACCGTAGAGCCGACCGTCGGCGCGCTCAACGCACTCGATAATGCCCTGCTCTGAGAGCGCATCGAGGTTTTGGTAGACAGAGGTATGGCCAATTTCGCGGCCCTGCTGGTTGAGGCGATCGTAAATTTCGCGGGCGGAGAGGTGGCCCTGGTGCTGCCAGAGCAGCTCCAAAATGTAGCGTCGCTGCCGACTCAGCCGCATACCCAGCACCTGGCAGCGCTCAATAGCATCTTCCAGGGAGGTGATTGGAGGTTTAACTGCGGCCTGCTCTTCCATAAAATTGGCGGTTATTCATACTCAGTACCACTTTAACTTGTTTGAAAGAATCGTGTCTAGAACTACAAATTAAAGGGTATCGTGCTGCCGCCCCCCGGCGATAGACAGTTTGAGGGCAGCACCGCCGCCCTCGTCATGTTGGGTGACTGCACCGTCAAGCCCTGTCGGAACCGCTTCAGCGCCAGCAGGCAAGCTAGGCTAAAGGCAATGGCTGAGATGAGGTGGTCTCGACGTGAAGCTGGATGATGTTGTCCCCTGGGGCAGAACGCTGGACGAATATCGAGCCATGTTTAACCTGTCTGAAACAGACTTAAACGCCAAAATCCTTGGGTGTGGCGACGGGCCAGCTAGCTTCAATGCTGAAATGACTCGGTTAGGCCATTTTGTTACGTCTGTTGATCCGATTTATCAATTTTCTGCTGAGCAAATTGAGCAGCGGGTTCGCGCTACCTATGAAACTGTTGTTTCGCAGGTTAGGCAAAATTCTGATCGCTACGTTTGGCAGAACTTTGAGAATGCCGATCAACTCGGTTGTGCTCGCCTGAGGGCAATGGAAACGTTTTTGCTGGATTATGATGCCGGTAAAGCTGCGGGGCGATATTTGGATCAGGCTTTGCCTAGCCTAGCCTTTGCTGATAACCAGTTTGAGCTGTGCCTCTGTTCGCATTTGCTTTTTCTTTACTCAGAGCAGCGATCGCTGGAGTTTCACATCGCCTCCATCCATGAGCTGCTGCGGGTTGCCGCAGACGTGAGAATCTTTCCCTTGATTAAACTCAATGGTCAGCCATCGCCCTATGTTGAGTCGGTGATCAATTCACTGCCAAGCCAGGGGCTTAGTATTCAAATTGAAGCCGTTGCCTACGAATTTCAAAAGGGCGGCAACCAGATGTTGAAAATTAGCCGCTGAGCGATTCCGGAACGGATACTCGTTTCGAGTCGGTTCCCGGTTTTGGGATGCTGCGGGCCATACGCTCGTGAAGCGCAATTTGACGTTGGTTTTCTCGGCCGCAAATTGAACTACAGAGTCAGTTATTGTAGTTATTGCGGTTTATGGTCTCGTTGGCACCGCTAGGTTTGAGCGCCAGACTGTAACCACACCCCTTAGACAGCTAGGATGAGCCATGCCGACCTATCGATCGAAAACCTCCACCCATGGCCGCAATATGGCCGGTGCCCGTGCCCTCTGGCGCGCCACCGGCATGCAAACCGAAGACTTTGAAAAGCCCATCATTGCGGTCGCCAACTCCTTTACCCAGTTTGTGCCCGGCCACGTTCACCTCAAAGATCTGGGTCAGCTGGTGTGCCGCGAGATCGAGGCCGCTGGCGGCGTTGCCAAAGAATTCAACACCATTGCCGTAGACGACGGCATTGCTATGGGCCACGACGGCATGCTCTACAGCCTGCCCTCGCGGGAGATCATTGCCGACTCGGTGGAGTACATGGCCAACGCCCACTGTGCCGATGCCCTGGTCTGTATTTCTAACTGCGACAAGATCACTCCCGGCATGCTGATGGCGGCGCTGCGGCTGAACATTCCAGCGGTGTTTGTCTCCGGCGGCCCGATGGAAGCGGGCAAAACCAAGCTGGCTGACCACAAGCTCGACCTGGTCGATGCCATGGTGGTGGCCGCTAACGACAGCGCCAGCGATGAGCTGGTGGAAGAGTACGAGCGCTCCGCCTGCCCCACCTGCGGGTCGTGCTCGGGCATGTTTACCGCCAACTCCATGAACTGCCTCACCGAGGCGATCGGCCTGTCGCTGCCGGGCAACGGCACCACGCTCGCCACCCACTTCGATCGCAAAGATCTCTTTCTGACCGCCGCCCGCACCATCGTCGAGATCACCCGCCGCTACTACGAGCAGGGTGACGAGTCGGTGCTGCCCCGCGCGATCGCCAGTTTCAACGCCTTTGAAAACGCCATGATGCTGGACATCGCCATGGGCGGCTCCACCAACACCATTCTGCACCTGCTGGCCGCCGCCCGCGAGGCCGAGGTCAACTTTACTATGGCTGATATCGATCGCCTCTCCCGCCAGGTGCCCCAGCTGTGCAAAGTGGCCCCCAATACCCAGCAGTATCACGTAGAAGATGTGCACCGGGCGGGGGGCATTCCCGCCATTCTCGGCGAGCTGGATCGGGCGGGGCTGCTGCACTCCGACGTGCCCACGGTACACAGCGCCACCCTACAGGAAGCCCTGGAGCGATGGGATGTGACCCGCACAGATAACGAGGCTGTGCACACCTTTTTCCGGGCTGGCCCAGCGGGCATCCCCACCCAGGTGGCCTTCAGCCAGGACACACGCTGGCCCTCGCTGGATCTCGATCGCGAAACCGGCTGCATTCGCGGTGCGGAGCATGCCTATTCGCGCGAGGGTGGCCTGGCGGTGCTCTACGGCAACCTGGCCGCCAATGGCTGCGTTGTCAAGACCGCAGGCATTGACGTCAGCATGTTTGAGGCGGAGCAGTTGCGTTATACCACCAGTGTGCCAACCTCGACCCTGCGGGTGTTTGAAGGGCCTGCCCGCGTGTTTGAAAGCCAGGATGCCGCCGTCAATGCCATTCTGAACGACCGGATTCAGCCCGGTGACGTGGTGATCATTCGCTACGAGGGGCCGCGCGGTGGCCCCGGCATGCAGGAAATGCTCTACCCGACTAGCTACCTGAAATCGAAGGGGCTGGGCAAGACCTGCGCCCTGATCACCGACGGGCGCTTTTCGGGCGGTACCTCGGGGCTTTCGATTGGCCACGTCTCGCCAGAGGCGGCAGCGGGCGGCAACATTGCCCTGGTGGAGGAGGGCGATCGCATCGTGATTGATATCCCCAACCGCACCATCAATGTTGACCTGTCGGCAGAGGAGTTGGCCCATCGGCGAGCAGCGATGGAAGCCAAGGGCAAAGACGCCTGGAAGCCTGCCCAGCCCCGGCCCCGGCGGGTGTCAGCGGCGCTCAAGGCCTACGCGCTGCTGGCCACCAGTGCCGATCAGGGCGCGGTACGCAACCTGGAGATGCTGGAGTAGAGCCAGGGCCGCTCACTGACGCGCAGCGCTTGAGACCGGACAAAATCTACCCTTTTAGAGAACAGATCTCTATCAGGTAGCCGTTTTTGTCTGGCCAAGAAATAATTACCTTGCTAAGTAATCTACCAGTGCCGAATTGCGCTCAGCTGCGCTGATTTGGCCACCGTTAAAAACCAGATTCTTAGCAAGGAATTACTCAAAATGAGCGTTAACGAAGACCTTCATCCCAAGCACGATCCTCAGCACCATCATCCTGAGCACGACCATGACACCAATCCTGACCCGATTACGGGTGAACATGGATCTCACCCTGTCGGTACGGGGGTTGGGGCCGCTGGTGCAGGCGTGATTGGCACAGCCGTTGGGGTTGCGGTGGGCGGCCCGGTTGGCGGTGCCATTGGTGCCGTAGTGGGCTCTGCCGCTGGCGGTTTGCTCGGCAAAAGCGTAGCAGAAAACTTTGACCCCACAGTCGAAGATGACTACTGGCGCAACAACTACAAAACTCGCCCCTACGTAGACTCGGCCTACACCTACGACGACTACAGCCCGGCCTATCGCACTGGTTACGAAGGCTATTCCACTTACTATCCCCAGGGCATGACCTACCAGCAGGCTGAGCCTCACCTGCGTCAGCGCTATGAGCAAACCCATCGCTCTAGGCACCTGGGCTGGGATAAGGCTAAGCACGCCAGCCAGGATGCCTGGTACCGACTAGAGCACGGTACGCCCAGTACCGATGGCGCTTTCAGATAGATCAGCGGCAAACTTTAATCACGCTTAGAGTTTTATAGGGTAGGGGTAGCCAGAAGAGTGCCCCTGCCCTTTTGGTTGCGCTGTCGTCCGTGGAGCCTGGGTTGCAAGACGTATGATTTGAGTGGGCGATCGCAAGCCACGAATTTAGGGTGGCCTCTCAATGAATTAGGGTTGGTGGGCAGTGCCGACCACTTTCTCGGCATGAATTAAGCAAATCTTTTGGGAGCCTAAACCCCTGAGGGCGGCGCACAATTTGGGGCAAAAGCCAGATCTACTGCTGGGGCCATTTCGCCAGCCCCAGACCACCGGCTTCGCGCGTCCTCCGGCCTACGAGAAGGACGTCGCCCCCCCAGGGGCGCAGACAAACATCGGTCGTCCTTCACCTCGCGGAAAGGACTGGCCGATCATCGGTTTAAACCCTTATTCTGCAAATGAATTTGTAAGCAACACTCAACCCCGAGGTTTCTACCCCCGATCGCAATCGCCCTCTTCCTCATCCCCTCACCTTCCTCATCCACCCATCCACTCACCCACCCATCTACCCATCCACTCCCCTCCTACTCCCCATGATGCGGCTCCACATGAGGAATCAGCGAATGGGGCTTCTCTAGACCGTGGGCTTCCATGAGGGCCTGGTCGCCCATGATCTGGCGGGGGCAGCCGTCGGCGATGATGCGGCCTTCGTCGATGAGGATGACGCGATCGCAGACTTCCAGCACAAACTCGAGGTCGTGGGAGGAGATCAGGATGGTTTCGGTGGAGTTTTGCAGAAAGCGGATCAGGCGGCGGCGGGTGCGGAGGTCGAGGCTGGCGGTGGGTTCGTCGTAGAGAATGATCTGGGGGGTCATGGCGAGGAGGCCTGCGATCGCAACCATTTGCTTTTCGCCGCCGGAGAGGTGGTGGGGCAGGCGATCGAGCAGGTGGGCGATGCCGGCCATATCGGCCGCCTGGGCGACGCGGGCATCGACTTCGGCGGGGTCGAAGCCCATGTTTTGGGGGCCAAAGGCGATGTCGTCGCGCACGGAGGCGGAGAAGAGCTGGTCGTCGGGATCCTGAAAGAGGAGCGCGACTTCGGGGCGAAACTGGCCGGGGGTGAGGAGTTCACCAAACAGGTGAATGTCGCCTGCAACAGGGGTGAGCACGCCGCAGAGCAGCATAAACAGGGTGGTTTTGCCGCAGCCGTTGTGGCCGATAATGCCGACGCGATCGCCCTCCTGGACGGTCAGAGTGACCTCGCGCAGCACTTCGGGCTGGTCGGGGTAGCCAAAGGAGAGGGCGCTGGCGGCGATCGCGACTCGCCGCTGCCCCTGGGCGACGGCTACTGAGTTCAGGCCGGTCGAAACAGATTTCATCATCATGCCAATCTCATCTCTGCAAGGACTAACCCCACCGCTGCCACCAGTACGGCCCCGGTTAAGGCCCAGTTGTGGAATGATAAAGGGCTGGAAGTCGGGGCAGCCGGGGGGGCCTGGCGGCTCTGCCCGTAGCCCCGCAGCCGCATCGCTTTGTACACCCGCTCCGACTGCTCGTAGCTGCGAATCAGCAAGTTGCCGGTCAGCAGGGCCAGCTGCTGCATGGTGTGGCGATTGATCCGCAGCCAGCGCTGGCGACTGTGGCCAAAGCCCCGCAGCCGCATGGCCTGCTGCATGGTGGCCAGCATGACGGCAATCTCAAACAGGTAGCGATACGACAGCAGGGTCATATCGGCGAGCAGGGTGGGCAGACCGAGCGATCGCATGGCCCCCAGCAGGGTCAAAAACGGCGTCGTGCCCAGCAAAATAAAGCCCAGGGTCAAAATCGACAAAAACCGTCCCACAATTAGCCCCGTGGCCCGCAGCCCTTCTTCGCGCAGGGCCAGCCAGCCCCACTGAGCCAGCACCGTTTCCCCCACCGTCAGGGGCAGCAGCACCACCACCGCCAAAATAAACAGGCCCGGATAGCTCAACCGCTGCCGCAAAAACGACAGCGGCAGCCCCGACAGCCCGTAGAGCAGCGCCGCCAGCCCCAGCATCCACGGCACCAGGGTCAGCTGCTGCACTGTGGCAAAGGCAAACATCAGCAGCCCCAGACTGACCAGTTTGAGCTGGGGTGCCCAGTGGTGAATTATCGACTCGCGATGAATATAGGTATTGTGACTAGCGGCTCCCATGGGCTTTACCCCTCCAGCAGCTCAGGCTTGGCCCGACGCAGAAACAGTACCAGCATGGCCGTAAAAATACCTTCTACAATCGCCAGCGGAATGTGCCCCACCGACAGCGTCAGCACCGCCGCCTGCTCGGCCCCAGCGTTGAGTTCTGCAGGAATATTGAAGATAATCAGCGCCAAAAAAATCAGCGCCGCGATCCCCAGCCCCAGGGCACCGCCCAAAAAAGCAAATACCCCCGTGCGAGCGGGCTCCTTGAGCCGCTGGCCGAGGGTTAGGCGAGCCTGAAAGATGTGATAGGCCAGCAGCGCCGGAACGCCCATCATAGTGGCGTTCACCCCCAGGGTTGTCAGGCCGCCGTGGCCAATCACCAGCGCCTGAAAAAATAGGCCAATCAAAATCGCCGGAAAGGCAAAGTAACCCAGCACCACCCCCAGCAGCCCATTCAAAATCAGGTGCACGCTGGCGGGTGGCACCGGAATATAAATTGACGAGGCCACAAAGAACGCCGCCGTCAGCAGCGAGGCCTTGGGCACCTCAGCCGTCGGGTCGGGCCTGCGGTTAATCTGCCGCAGCGAATACCAGGTGACTACCCCGGTGATGGCATATCCTGCCGCGCAGACTTGGGCCGGTAAAATTCCGTCGGGGATGTGCACTAGCGCTTGCCTCTAGCAAAAAATAAAGCGGTGCCAATAAAGCCCCAGATTACAGAGCCAATAGTAATGCCCCGCTGCACTGGAGACAGAGTAGTACTAGGAGAGATTAAAGAATTGGCTCCGGCCTCCGCCTCCGTCGCTGGGGTAGCAGCAGGTTCACCCCCAGAGGTAGAAGCCGCCACCGGAATGGTGGTTAGCACACCGTGGCCCGCCTGGCGCACCATCACCTCCCAGGTGCCGGGCTGAGAGGTATCGGGCGCAAAGCTAAAGCGCCCCTGGTCATCGGTGGTGCCATCCTGCCAGACCTCGGTGGGGTTGCCGGGGGCGTAGATCAGCACTTGGGCATTGGCCATTGGCTCGCCGGTCTCAAATCGGGCCTCTAGCTCAACGCTGCTGACCTGGCGGTGCTCTACCGTCACCCCGTGGGCCAGAACAGGTGCAGCGCCGCTGGCCAGCGCCAGCGATAGTAACCAGGCAAACGTAAGTCTCAGTCTCATGAGGCGGTCAGCGTCACTTCTTCGCAGTGGCCTTCACCCACGTGGCCCAGGCTCGGCAAGATCGAGAGAAAGGTCTGGTAGTCGGCATCCGACAGCCCCGCCTGCAGCGCCGCGCTGTCGACATCGACCACGCCGTTCTCGGCCAGGGCGGCCAGGGGCTCAAAGCCCAGGGCACCGGTATTGATGCCGTCGTCAGCGGCAGCCTCGCCATCGCCAAACAGGTGGTCAAAGTGGAAAGTAGCCTCCATATCGGCCTGGTCGCCAGCGGCCAAAATGCCCTTGCGCTCGTCGCCGACAAAGTCGCCGCAGGTGAAGGCCAGCTCTTCATCGACCTTGACGGTGAAGGGCACAGTTTCGCCCGCTTTGGTGGCGGTGCCCTGCATCCAAATCGAGTAGCCTTCGGACGGCCCTGATGGGGCGGGCACCATGCGCCAGGCCAGCGCGTTAAAGCGCCCGGCTGGAGCCTCGACCTCGCTCACCATGATCGGCTCTGCCGCATCATCGCCCTCGGCCAGGTCAACCACCTGGGCTTCTTCGACCTTGACCTCGGCCTTGGCTTGGAGTTCGGTACCGGCCTCGGGGTCAAAGGGAGGGTCGGTTTGAGCAGCGGTGATCTCGGCTAGCGACACGTAGAGATTATCAAACTCAATCTCCCATCCGTCTTTGGTGGTAAACCCCTGGCGCACAAAGTCTTCGCCGTTAGCTCGAATTAGCAGGGTGCCGGTTTCGCCCTCAGCGCTGGCGGTTTCGGCAGTTGCGGGGGCGGTTTCGGGGGCGGTGGCGGTGGGGCTTTCGCTACCGCAGCCGGTCAGCACGCCGAGGGCTAGAGCCCCTAGCAAGCCTATAGCTACCTTTGAAGTTTTGCGTTGCATAGTACCTGAGCAAATAAAATCGTCTCGAGCAAAACTGAGTTACGGTTGAGACCAAAGCCAAGGCCAGATGTGGAGGTTTGCCGGTAAAAAAACTCCACATCCTGAGCTGAGCTTGGTATGGTGGCCTTCTCTGGTTCTCAGAAGAGGCCGTAACCCAATCTGTTTACTTAACCCCGAGTGCCTTCAAACTTCAATGCCCAGGGGGGGCAACTAAAGATAGATTTGCCCGCCTGCTAACCATTGAAGCGATACGATGGGGGCACCAAAACACTGTAATCGACGATGTACGACGCAATTGTGGTGGGGGCTGGCCCCGCCGGAGCATCTGCCGCTTACCACCTGGCCAAGCAGGGGCACTCGGTACTAATAGTAGAAAAAGAGTCTTTTCCTCGCTACAAGCCCTGTAGCGGTGCGGTTTCGCCCAGTGTGGCCGAGTACTTTGATTTTGACTTTGCCCCGGCGATCGCGCGTTCCCTACGCCGCGTGCGCTACACCTACAAGCTTGGCGACCCGGTTGAGGCCGAACTCGCTACCACCGACCCGATCTGGATGGTGAAGCGCGAAGTCTTCGATCAGTTTCTCGTGCAGCAGGCGCAGCAGCTGGGGGCACAGCTGAAGGATGGCACAGCGGTGACGGCGATCGCCAACAAAGGCGACTACTGGCAGGTTTCTACCGCTGATGGAACGCTGGATGCAGCCTACCTGGTGGCCGCCGATGGGGCGACCGGGCCGATGGCGAAGTGGCTGGGTTTTCCAGAGCTGACGCTGCGTACCGCCAGCATTCTGGAGGTGAATACCCCGGTGGGGGATGACTGCGCCATCAACTTCGAGTTTGGCCTGGTTAAGCAGGGCTGCGCCTGGAATTTCCCGAAGGCTGACGGCTACTCGATCGGGGTGGCGACATTTTTGGGCCAGGCCCCAGCCGACTACCGCAAGCCGCTGGAAAAATACAGCCAGTCGTTTGGGGTCAGCCCCGAGGCGGGCACCGTCTACAGCCACCCACTAAAGCTGTGGGACGGCAACCACCCCCTGCACACCCACCGGGCCGTGCTGGTGGGTGAAGCCGCCGCCATTGTCGATCCGCTCAGCGCCGAAGGCATCCGCCCCGGCATGATTAGCGGAGTGCGGGCGGCTGAGGCCATCCACGCAGCGCTGGCGGGGGACTCAGAGGCGCTGGCCAACTACACCGCCACCATGCACAGCACCTGGGGCGAAGACATGCCCTGGGCCAAGCGCATTGCCGGGCTGTTCTTTCGGGTGCCGGGGATCGGCTATCGGGTGGGCATTAAGCGCCCCACCGCGACCCAGCGGCTGGGGCAGATTTTGGCCGGAGAACTGCGCTACGCCGACATTGCGGGCCGGGTGATGAAGCGCATGAGCGGCGGGCTGCTGTCGGGGTAAGAATTGATTGAGTGATTTATCGTTCCGACGCTCTGCTTAGGAATTCCCTCAATGGCACTCTAGCGACCTACCCTCAAAAATTGTGGGATGTTTAAGTTATCGTGCCCGAGCTTCGGTTGGGCACGATGAAGACAACATGAATTCTAATCAACTTATATTCTCAGATTCCAGACCTGAGAATTCAAGGAGCTACAGAGCTTAACACCAGGTGATTTGTGTGCGCCGATAGCTGCGGATTTAAGACTTCATCAGCAGATGATTGTATTGCTTGAATTAAAGGATCAAGCCATTGGCTCCAAGTTTCAATAGGGACTCTGATGATGTCGTTGTATTCACACTCATGGGGTAAGCCAGCTTCTTGGAGCCTATTTTGAAGCTTTAAGCGGAATTCGTTTTCCGTGTCACTGCCGTACAACCATCCAAGTTTTATGTTGAGCGCTCCGCTAGACCAGATCGTAATAGGTGCTTTTCTGCTAATGCGCGAATATTTAGGGCTGAAAGAGCCCTCAACAGTGCCTGTGCCCCACTCGATCCTATCAAAACCTGCGGCATTACATCGTGCAATTATTTGTCGTAGGCTATCTACGTAAGCTGGCTCTAGCTGGCTACTAGCATGTCCTAGGAATGATTCTTCATTCCATCTTCCTCTTTGTAGCTTAGGTGCAATACCGCTTTGTTTGGCGATTTGAGCTGCCACAGTCTGGCCTAGGATTCTGGGAATGTGAGTGCTAAATTGCCCTCCGCTGTAGCGGCGTAGTTCCAGGGCAAGCACTTCAGTAGGACTCATGCGCTCATTCATAAACTCAACAATGCGCTGAAGTTCTGGAGGAATGCGTTCAGCGACAAAGATCAGGCGTACGTTTCCGCTGCGCAGGTTCTCATTAGCGGCTTGCCAAAAGGTTTCCTCCTCAGTGAGGTCTGTGTCGTTATGTTGGAGAAAATTGCGCAAAACAGCCTGTGGCTCTTGATTGTGAGACTCTACAGTTTGGTAAAAATAATTTTTCAAAGTGCTCTCAGGCCAGTATGCAGCCGCGTTCGCCGCATAATCCATCATTTGCCCAACGACCTGCCTCCGCAGCTCTCTATTGTTCTTACGCTTGACTTCAACCAGCGTCGGGATCGCATCTTGGTCAATAAAAAGATGGTCAAGGGACCAGCGATCGTTTCCTCCCTGCTCTGATGGAACGCCTGCTTCACGCTTTAGAAGCAACCAGCGGCGGGGAGATGCTGGATCGACTTGATCTCCTGCCAGTAGATCGGGATGATCTTCGAGAAGTTGTTGAAAGTTGTCTTCACAACTATGGTCGGTTAGCTCTAATCGAGTCAAATTTTGACCATGTTCAATGTAGATAGCTTCACCCATGATCTTTATGCCCTACCCACTGTGCAAAAGTTTTAGCTAGAGCTATGGTTCCCGTTGCTACGAGCAACTATCTATGGGACTTGCATATCCTTTGCCGAGACGACGATACCACCGAGCCAGCTTGTAAGGATCAACGCCGAGCAGGTAGCCCACGATCATCGCCTGATTTGCCAGGGTAGTACGCAGAATGCCGAGGCTACGCCAGCGGCGATCGCTCGTCACCACAGCACTGGGGGCGATCGCCACTTTCCCCAGCTGCCCCAGCCGCCGCACCAGCTCAAAGTCCTCCATCATCGGCAGGTCGGGGAAGCCGCCGAGCTGGTGAAAGGTTTCTGCCGTGAGAAAAATAGCCTGGTCGCCGTAGGGCATGTGCAGGTAGCGCGATCGCAGATTCACGCCCCATTCCACCCAGCGCAGCCCAAGCCTGGGGCTATCGATCGCAAGCTGAAAGGCCCCAGCGACAACGCCAGGTTCAGCCAGAGTCTGGCGAATCGCCTGGTCAAACCCCTGGGGCAAGCAGGTGTCGGCGTGGAGAAAGAGCAAAATGGGGCCTTTGGCGATTTTGGCTCCCTGGTTTTGCTGGCGCGATCGCCCCCGCGCCGATTTCACGACTTTGGCCCCCATCGCTCTGGCTACCTCAGCCGTACCATCGGCGCTGCCGCCATCGACAACGATGACCTCTACGTTGGCGGCCGCCTGGAGGGCCTCTAGCACCAGGGGCAAGCTGCTCGCCTCGTTGAGCGCAGGGATCACGATAGAGATGGTTGGCTGCGGCAAGGTTTGGTCAGTCTTGAGAGTGCCAGTAGCGCTGGTCTTCACCTCTGCCAGCGGCAAAAGGCTAGGTAAGGTAGCCACAGCACAGCTAGAACGGGGTTTTAACCAGCGCGTCAGCTGCGCCTGTAACTTGGCTACAGCCCATAGACCTTCAATCGAGAGGGGCATACCGCAACACCAGCGAGCGTTTCGATAATTTACCCAACCATCTCCCTAGGTGAATGAGGGATGCCTTAATGTTTATTGAGCATGAGGGCCAGGGGGATACTCAAATGGGTCAAAAATATAGTTGTCGGCGTGCTGGATGGCCCGCTCTAAATCGGCCTGGCTGCGCACCGTCCAGGCCAGCAGGGGGCGGTTGAAGTGGTGGCGAGCCAGGGTGGTCGGCAGCGTGGGCAGCGCTTTGACATTGTAGGCAATGAAGTGCGGCGCACTGGCCCAGGCCAGCAGCAGGCTGCTGCGCAAAAACTTCTGCGGCTTGCTGGCCAGCTGACCGCGCACAATGGCGGGAGCGTAGCGCCTGAACCACTGCAGCGATCGCGGGTTGAACGACTGCACCGCAAACTCGCCCCGGTAGCCTGCCAGAGTTTTGACCAGCGCCTGCTCGGGGGGGCCAACTTTCTTCTCGTTTTTGATTTCAATCAGCAGCGGCACTCGACCATCAATGCAGGCCAGGGTTTCGGCTAGGGAGGGAATGCGCTGGTCGGTGTCATAGAGGCGAAACTGGGATAGCGTAGCCAGGGGTTGATCGGTGATGCGGCCTTTGTGGCCCGTTAACCGCTTCAGGTCGCGATCGTGGAAGACCGCCAGGTGGCCGTCGGCGAGCAGCTGCACGTCTAGCTCGATGGGGTGACGGGCCGCGATCGCCCTCTCAAAGGCCGCCAGCGAATTTTCGGGCACCGCCGTACCCTGGTGCAGGCCCCGGTGGGCAATGGGTCGAGTCGTAATCCACTCCATCACTGGCCTCATCTACCCTGCTAAGCTGAGTTCAGTCCTGGGCCGATCGTCAAGTCGCATCAGTACTTCACAGTACGGCCTAGCACCTCCCCTCGCCAACCCCGCCTGGTTTAGCCCCGGTCGATGTTTCCGCTATGCCCCTCGATACCTGGTTTCCCCTCGCCGTTTACTACGACGATTTGCCCGCAGCAGAAAAGCACAAAGCCGCCCTGGCCGAGGCCATTCTAGAGTTAGAGGCCAGCGGCAGCGAACCCCGCAACTTTCCTGAGATGGCCTGGACCGGCGACCTGCACGGTGTCGAAAAAGTACACACCGACCCGCGCTTTAGCTGGGTCGTGAGCCAGGTCGAAACCCACGTGGTGATCTATCTCAAAGAACTGGGGCTCGATCTCAGCCAGGTCGATCTCTATATTCAAAGGGCCTGGCCGGTGGTGTCGCGCCCCCAGCAGGAGGTCGGTGCCCACTGCCACAACACCGCCCACGTCAGCGCGGTGTACTATGTTGCCGTGCCCGAGTCGGGCACCGATGCGGCGGGCTGCCTCACCTTTTTTGACGATGCCCGCCCCAACGAGGTCAGCCCCGGTCTGGGCAGCGAAAACACCGACATCATCGCCGACTGGAACTACCTCAACCAGGATCAGGCTCTGTATCTGCCTACCGAGGGTCGGCTGATTGTCTTCCCGGCCAAGCAGCGCCACGGAGTGACGCCCAACCACACCGACGACCTGCGTCTGTCGCTCTCGTTTGATATTGTGCTCACCGCTGCGCCGGGGCAGGCCGCCGGAGCCTACGAATTTCTGATGCCGCCCCCCACTCAGTGGCAGCGGTTTGGCCAAACGCCCTAGCCGCAGGTCACAATTGAGTGCAGGTTTCGCCACCGAGGGCTGTAATGGTATGGCTTCGCTCACGCATCACCTGTTGACTATGGCCTACAACAACGCCTGGGCCAACCACCGTCTGCTAAACGCCTGCTGCCAGCTGAGCCAGGCCGAGTTTGTGGCCACCAGAACCAGCTTTTTTCCCTCGATCAAAGCGACCCTAAACCATTTGCTCATTGTTGACTGGTTTTATATTGATGCGCTAGAGCGCAGCATCAACCATCAGCCGCCCAATTCCCAGGCTGACGACTTTTTTGCAATTGAGGAGCCCTTTGACACCTGTGCAGACCTACAGCGGGAGCAGCACCAGAGCGATCGCCGACTAATTGCCCTTTGTCGCTCCCTTACCGACGACCTCGTTGAGCAGCCCGTCCAGGTGCAGCGGCCGCTTGGCCTACATGCCGAGCAACTGTCGCGGCTGCTGGCGCATCTGTTTCAGCACCAGATTCACCATCGCGGTCAGGCCCACGCCATGCTGGCGGGCACAGCGGTTGAACCGCCCCAGCTGGATGAGTTTTTTGTGCCGACGAGGCAGCATTGAGAGAACGCGATTTTCAAGAGCTGGGATTTTCGGAACAAGAGATATGGGGCCATTAATCAGAGGCGATCGCTATGGATATCCGTGAAGATGACCTGACGGGTGAGCCAATTATTGCCCTGCTGCGCGAACACCTGGAGAACATGCACGAAATTACGCCTCCCGGCAGCGTGCACGCGCTGGATTTGGAGCGGCTGCGGGCACCCAACATCACCTTCTGGACGGCCTGGGAGGGTGACGATCTGCTGGGCTGCGGTGCCCTGAAAGAACTTGCCCCCACCAGCGGCGAAATTAAGTCGATGCGTACCCCTGCCGCCCACCGCCGCAAGGGCGTTGCCTCCAGAATTTTGGAGCGCATTATCGAAGTTGGGCGGCAGCGAGGCTACACTTGCCTGTACTTAGAAACGGGTGCGTTCCCCGCTTTTGCCCCGGCCCGTGCCCTGTACGAGCGCTACGGCTTTGGGTATCGCGGCCCCTTTGGCGACTACACCGACGACCCCAACAGCTCCTTTATGGAGAAAAGCCTTTAGGGACAGCTCAAGGAAATCCCTCATCGGCGTAGAGTCGAGCCATGCTCAGGCTGCCGCTGGCCGTTGCAGGGCAGCTTCAATTTCGGCTTGGTGGGCGCTGGCGTAGAGCCAGGCGTTGGTTAAGTCTGTTGCAGTGAGTTCGGGATAGTCTTCTAGCAAAAAAGCTTCGGTTGCGCCCTGCTGACGAAGGCTGACTAGCAGCCACACAGGGATGCGGGTTTGGCGAACGCAGGCATCGCCGCCCATAACGCCGGGGGTTTTCTCAATGCCAACCCAGGTGCCGCTGAGGCTAGAGACCAGCAGTTGAATAATTTGGGCTTTCTCTTGGGGCGAAAGCGCCAGCAGTTCGGTTTGGAGTTGATCGAAGGTCATGGTTGTTGGCTCCACACCATCAAATTGTAAAAGATACTAGCTAAGGACAGTAAGCGTAGGTGGATAACGCTGGTGCTGCATCCAACAAAGCAATAGCTTCAGCGATGGATAGGGATTTGAACTTGCTTCATTTTGCATAACAAACACCAGTAGTTGCGGTGGCCTCCCAATACAGACCTATAAGAGAGTACAAATCTAAGCACCCTATCTTGTCAGCAAACACATAATGAAGCAGCTGATGCAGTGATTAAAAGCACGTCCCGCAGTGATTAACAGCACATCCTGACAAGAGTATCTGCTATGCTTTACAGGTATAATATGAATAACTAGAACTCTAGAAATACTAATGTACGGGTCATAAAAGTGCCTCGCACTCCTCGTACAGAACAAAAGTTTTTCCTCCTTTAATAGTGTTGGACTGGAAAGGCTCTGCTCTGACCTTACTCATAAAACCGTCATAGAATCGAGGGTTATAGGGCGTCCACTTCTCTTATTAAGCAACACGTTCCTCAGTCACCATTTTAATACAACAGGAAAGTTAAGGCATGACAAATTTTTACCAACAAAATCAAAATGTGGGTTTTCAGCAAAATGCTGGAGGAGATATTAACCAGAGTGGTAGCCAAATTAATTCGCATGACATTTATGGAATTCAAGATAAAGCTCAGCTAATCGAAGAATTAAGAACGCTAAAGACCGAACTTGCAAAAGCAGTCGAGACTGAGGTTCTGGATGCCGAAATTTTTGTTGATTCTGACTACCAGGTAACTAAAGCAATCCAGCAGATTGAAAAGGAAAGCCCTGACAAGAAAGGTGTGATGAACCACTTGAAAAACGCCAAATCATTCTTGGAAGGTGTAACTTCTGTGGGCGCAATAGTTAAAGCAATAGATCAAATTTCTCTACTAGTCATGAACCTATTGTGAAAAGCAATAGGATTGGAGCTTTAGCCTATCTCGCTCTGCTTTAAGCAGTCATTAAAGATTTATGAGTGATTTTAATCAAAATGATCAAAAAGTAGATAGGCAACAAAATGCTGGAAAAAACATCAATAACTATGTCAATAGCAGCTTTGCAGTAATCAAGGAATTAGTCGTAAATGTTTCAAATCTTTTTCATGGAATAGTTCCCAAGGCGACATCTGATTATTCTAGCGCTCTAGAACTTAGCGACTACCAACAAAGAATTATTGAGATCGAATCTAAGAAGCTAGAGTTGAAGAAGAGATACATTGAGGACGAGGATTACTATAAAACACAACTTCTTCAGCTTAGGCAGCGTGAGATTCATCTTTTAACAGAAAAACTAGAGTACGAACAATCAGTTGTCAGAGAAAAGCTAGAATTAACAAGGAGTTATTATTCGGAAGATATAGATTTCAAAAAGAAGGAACTTCAAGATGAAAATGATTATCGATACTCTAACCTTCAAGTAAGTCGAGATTCTGTTCTTGAAATTCTTTCTCAAAGGAGTGGAAAATTTATTGTAATTCCGTCACCCCTAAAAATATCATGTGATGATCTGTCAGTTTCTAAATCTTTCACCGATGAAACAATTCACACCATAAGTAAATACATAGATGGAATACGTGAAGGGGCAGCATATGCCGGTATTAGTTGTGCGGATATCTTTCGCGATCCGATTGGTGATATGGTCGCCTTAAGTGTTGGAAAATTTATAGCTCCGATTCCAACACTAATTTTTCATACTAAGGTTACTCATGCAAAAATACTGATGACAGTGACTATAACTTGTCCAGAGTTGAGAGGCGATTTTGAGCCATCCGATTCACTGATTAATCTGCAAGCAGATGATCTAGAAATTGATCCACAAGTAGACAATTTACAAGAAGAATTTTCAAGTAAATTTATTTCTAAAAATTATCAAAATCCTCTTCCAGAGCTGAATTGGAGAGACTACCAAAAGAGCCTAAAAGTTGAAGGGAAAACCCCTGAAGAGGTTGATCAAGCCATTATCGACATGGTTTCAGCTGCTCATTTAGTGGTGGCATTGTGCTTTTGCGATTTATATTGTTTTCAATTAAATCCTTTCCATAGCCCTCAACTGTTCACATACTTGCTAAGTCCTGAATTTCCATGTTTTATAAGACCATGGGCTGATTATTTTCGACATAACTTGGAGGAGGTGCAGAATCAAATCCAAGAAGAAATAAGCAGGCTTAGGATCGTCCAAGAAGAGAGGGAAAGATTTACTTACACTGATAACTCTTATAGCTCTGGGGGTTTTAATTCTGGTCAAATAGCTGCATTTGGGATTGGAGGTTTTTTCCTGTTGCTACTTGCCATGTGTAGCCAACCAGCCTCTAACACACCTGATTATGGCCCCCAAAAATCTGTTGAGAGTCCGAGTGCAGGGTTGATCATTGTAGTTAAAGATAACTTAAACGCTAATGTACGTACAGGACCATCAGATAACTACCCAACTATCTTGACAGTACCACCAGGATTTGAGACATCAGTAAAATCTATTGATGAAGCGTCTGGTTGGATCGAAATTGATATGACGCAGCACCATCCGAATTATCAAACAGGATGGGTTGCTGGCTATCTTGTAGATTTGTACCAAACACCTTAAGAGCTAGGTCTGAGCAACGATCGCCCCACCAGTCCTAGCCCTCCATCAGGCGAGCGGTGCCCGACACCCGAATTGAGCTGCCGGGGGTGGGCGAAATTTCGGCCCGCAGGCGCGATCGCATGCCCATATCTTCACCCTGAGTAATCGCGATTGCGCCGCCGTGGGGCCAGCCCAGATCGCGCAGGTATCCGGCCAGCGCTGCCGTTGCCGCCCCCGTTGCCGGGTCTTCGTACACGCCGCCCGAGGCGAACGGGTTGCGGGTGTGAAACCGCTGCGGTGTCTCGGCATAGACCCAGCAGATAGTGACTAAACCCTCGCGGTTCATCAGGTCGCGTCCGGCAGCCAGGTCGTAGCGCATGGCGCTGAGGGCCGCGCGGGTTTTGAGCCCCAGTACCAGGTGGTCGGCACCGCCGTGGGCCAGAGCGGGCGGCAGTTTGGGGTCAAGGTCGGCCTCGCTATAGCCAAACAGGTCGAGCACCTCGGCCACCAGCGGCGGGTGGGCGGCGGCACTGCGGGTGGGCGGCGACTGTAGCGCGGCAGATAGGCTACTGCCATCGCGGCGGCCTTCTACAGTGATGTCGGCTTCGTTGAGGCGCAAGGGAAACACGCCATCGCCCTGACGCAGCGCCAGAGCCGCCCCCAGGGCGATCGTGGCGTGGCCGCAGAAGGGCACCTCAGACTCGGGCGAAAAGTAGCGCACCCGCCAGCCAGAGCCCGCCGGGGCCGCAAACGCTGTTTCTGAAAAGCCGACCTCTGCCGCCATGCGCCGCATCTCGGCTTCGCTGGGGTGGGCTTCGGCAATTAGCACGCCCGCCGGGTTGCCGCCGCGATCGCCATCGGAAAACGCCGCGATTTTGAGGATGTCCATTAGTTTGCTCCGTTGATGCCCTGCTATCGCGTCAAAATTTCGTAGATGGCGAGCCCAATCTCAATCACAATCAAAATCGTAATGTACCACTCTACCCGGTGACTGCTGTTGCGCTGCAGGAGATTTAGCGAGGTTTCTACCGTCTTCGAAATCAGCTCTAGCTTCTGCTCCAAAATGACCAGGCGCTCCCTTAGCTCGTACTCATCTTCAAGCCGGAGGTAGAGGCGATCTAGGGTTGGGTCATCCCAAACTGGGTCTGGTTTTTCGCCCACCTCAACAATGCCAAACATCTTTTGCTGAATGAGCAGGGTACCGCCAATGTAGTTGAGCAAGTCTTCTTCTTTGGGCGATCGCCTAGTCTTACCCTGAATGCCGATAGTAAACGGCTTGAGCGACTGAAAGATATCTGCGATCTCGATTTCGTAATAGTTCAAAACGACACTCTTGCCCAGCGCTTCGGCCACCACCTGCAAGCGCTCGGCGCTGTAATTTTCTAGCCAGAGCACATCGCCCTCTAAGCGCTCTTTGGCCTGGGGTCGAAAGGCGATCGATAGCTCTTCTGAGATGTCGGACTCAATGGGTTCAACAATGTAAGGCCGCAGCATGTCTAGCAGAGCATTTTCCTCTTCGGCACTGAGATCAAAGGTAATAATGACGCCGTAGCGCAGCAGTACCGCACAGCCCGCAGCACCCGCTCGAATAATCAGTGGATTTGTCGCCAGTAGCTGTGCCCGGTCTAGGGTTTTAAGCGACAGGCGCTCGCCTACAATTCTGGCTCGGGCCAGGATAGTCTCTTTGCCAGTCCAGTCCAGGCGATTGGCCGAAATCAGGGTTTTGGAGTTGGCAGGCTTGGTCAAACGATTGTCAGTAGAAGTCATAAACATGCTGGTTTCTATGGATCAATTTAGCGGCATTGAAAGAGTCAGAGCGAGTGGCTATAGGGTTATCGGTTAGCAATGCCGAATTCTGCCTGTATATCCTCGGTCTGTAGAGACACTGCAGTGCGTTGCCCCTACGAGATCTGTTTTGAATTGGGGTTTCTCAAAGCAAATTTGGTAGAAGATATAGCCGTAGCCAAACGGGTTAAGACGTTTGTCAGACGAGCATTCAAACATTTGAACGTTTTTAGGCTTGATTAATGTTCTAATCCAGGTGCCTTTGGCTATACACCGTTGCTGAGAGCTAGATTCCTCCACGTTTTGACTGATTCAGTTTCACGCTGTCTTCACCTGGCTCAGGGGCAGGAGGGACGATCGCGATAGACTATAGCCCCGTGAAACTCGCTGACACTTAAATTGTGCCTGATCAGCGACTCAGCGTCTTTTGACCCACCCACCATCACCCCGGCAGCGTACTAGTGAGGGTTTGATGGGTGGTGAGCTCTAGCGGTGCGCTCTGCAATCGCTGGCTCATGCGCAGCTGCTGATACAGGGGTCGCCAGTGCCAGAGCACGTTGGCCAGCGCTTCCCAGAGGGTGAGCCAGCCAAACACGGTCACGCCCTGGCCGAGCAGCAGCAAGCCAATGCCTGTGCCAGTCGTAGCCTGACGAGCGTCTAAAAAAACCGACAGCCCCAGCGCCCCGGCCCCCAGCAGCCCCAGCAAAACGGCATCGCCGATCAGCTTTTGCAGATCCTGACGGCGCACCTCTGCCAAATAGGAAAAGTAGCGCTGAATTGCCGTCTGCATGATGTCAGCAGAGCCGCGAGCATTGAGCTGGTCGTCAAAGTCGGCCATCAGGTTGATGTTTAGCAGCAGAGATTCGTCGCCCAGCTCGGACAGACGGGCAAACAGATAGTCAATAAAATCTTTGTTGAGATTGAGCACGGGCGCGTTTTGGTCATCGGGTTCGTCGCCAAAATTTTTCGGAAACCCCTCAAAGGGCATGAGCAGCGCTGTCGGTGAGCTGAGCTGCAGGCGCACAATGATGTGACCGTCGGGCGATCGCGTGTAGCTGTCGGCCAGCTGCTTTTCTCTCACCGTTCGACGGCGGGGCGGAAATAGTCGAAAAACTCGTTTCACAGGCGCAGCAACAAACAGAGGAGGCAAGTGTATGTTAACCCTGCTTGAGCCGGTATCGCGTTTGCGGCTGAGTATCGCGAGGGGTGACCACCCAGGTATTTTCTCCGTTGAGGTAATCGTAGACGGCAACGATAGCGATCGAGTTTTTGAGGGTGATGTAGAAGGGCAAAAACAGCACATGCCTGATGTAGTAGGTCAGGGGGTAGCGTCTGGAGGCAACTTTGGCCGTGGCCAAAATTTGGTAAACCCCGCTAAAGAGCGATAGCCCCCCGGCCATGAGAAAGTAGAGGCGCATGTGGTCTGACACCACACCGGGCACCAGCACAGACGCCAGCAGCACCGGCAAGAGCTGGAGAGAAATGAGGGCGAAAGATTCGCAGTAGTAGAGCAAATAGGTCCAGTAGAGTTTTTGCCAGGGGTTGAAGTGGGGCGATCGCCACAGCCGCCGCTGGTAGAGCAGAGAAACCTCTAGCCACCCGTGAGACCAGCGTTTGCGCTGAAACCAGAAGGTCTTAAGCGAGGCTGGCGCTAGCTCGCTGGTGACGATGCTGCGATCGTGCAGAATGCGGTAGCCGTTGAGCAGCGTTCGCAACGACGCGTCGATATCCTCGGTCAGGCGGCTGGGGTTAAAGCGAATGCGCTTGAGCACGTCCATGCGCCAGTAGCCGTTTGAGCCACCAAAGATGCTGGAGTCGGTTAGAAATGACTTGGCGGCGTGGCTGATGCCGTAGAGCTGCTCAAACTCGATCGCCACGTTTTGGGCCAAAAAATTTTCGTCATAGTTGCGAATTACGTTGCGCCCCTGCACCACGTCGTACCCCTGGGCAATCCAGTGCCACGCTCGCCTGAAGCAGTCAGCGCTGGGGTGGTGGTCGGCATCGAGCACGCAGGCTATTTCTCCGGTGGCTATGTCGAGGGCGGCATTGATATTTTCAGCCTTAGACCGACTGCCCTCGACTCGCAGAATGGTTAGCTCAGGGTGGCGTTTGGCCAGCTGATGTAGCTCGGCCTCAATGGGGAGATCGACAGGTGTGTTGTAGGCCAAAATGATCTCTAACCCACCCGCCGGTCGCTCAATGTGCGACAGCAAATGGCGCAGCGTTTCGACAATAATGCTTTGCTCGTTGGGCAGGTAGGCGGCCACCAAAAACGAGCAGCGCGGCACCGGATCGATCGGGTAGGGGCACTCAGCGCCTCGCACCCCAATCCAGCCTTTGAGCTGATTGAGGGTTTGCTCGGTTGCGTGGCTAAAGTGACGGCGATGGGTGGCAAACCGGCGAAACAGCGCGTTGCTCGATTCGAGCATGATCATCACCGCGTTGAGCAAAAACAGCGTCAGTACAAAGGCGCGTGGACCGACTAACGCCCAGCCGCTGAGCAGCAAATACCCATAAAAAACAGCGGGCAGGCCAATCAGCAGCACGTGGGTAAAGATGACCTTTTGAATTTCGCTAGACCACGACTTCGCCACTTTCTTAACCACTACAGGGCAACTCCTGGCTTCAAACAACGGTTTTAACTGGGGTATAGGAACTGGGGCGAGCGATCGCCTGAGCCTCAACCAGGCTCAGGCTGTTGGCACTGACCCAAAGCGTGCGGCGACCCTCTGAAATTTGGCAGAGATAGGTGTCGCCCTCATCCAGCAGGGTTTCGATCTTGTGCACAATCCAGTCGCGGCTGCCCTGGTAGCTGACGCGATCGCCCACCAGCGGCTTCCAGCTCGTTGTTTCAGCGGTTGGAGACTGCGTCAGCAAATAATCGAGGTCGCGCCACAGCTGTAGGGCGCTGCGCTGCACAAACGGGCGCGCCGCATCGGCAATCATGGCCAACACTAGGGTGCCAACCACCATCAGCGGCAGCGACACCCAGTAGCGCCACAGGCTGTCTTGCACCCATAGATTGATCGTGCGATCGATCACAAAGCCGTGGATTAAGAAATAGCTGTAGCTGTGGGTACCCAGCCGCCCCATCGCGATCGCCAGTCTGGGGATGTTGCAGAGCGATCGCAGCCCCACCACCGCCACCATGACCAGGCCAACGGGCAGCAGCAGGTCGCAGACCACCCAGCCCGCCCGATAAAACTGCGCCCCAAAGCCCAGGGCATACACCAGCAGGCCCACCCAAACCAGCCGCTGGGGCCGCCAACACAAAGGGCCGCGATGATTGCAGTAGGCTGATGCGATCGCCATACCGACGACAAAGGTACTCAGCTTGGCCAAAAACGAGACAAAGGGCAGCCAGTTGTTCGGCGTCTCCAGCATGGAGTAGGTGACGTGCCCGCCGAAGTGGTAGACCGCACCATAGCGATAGAGCAGCGTAATGCCCAGGCTAACAACCAGTAAATTGCGCGTGCCCCAGCGGTTTAACAGGTGCCAGAGCAACGGAGAGATTAGCGCAAAACTAATCACCAGGGGAATGAACCACCAGGGGCCGCTGGTGGCCAACAGCCGCTCGCCGTCAAAGCCAAACAGCAGCGGAAACGTCGCCCCCGCAAAGACATCCCACGGCGATGGCCGATAGCTATTGGTAGCGATCCCGATGAGCCACAGCACCGGATAGGCCAGCCAGGCCACCGTCCAAAACGGCCAGAGAATGCGCAGCAAACGACTTTGAATAAACTCACCTGCGCTGACCGGGTAGGCCCTGCTGCGCAGCGATAGCACCAGCACAAAGCCCGCCAGCAAAATAAAGACATCGACCGCCTGAAAGCCAAACCAAATTGGCCAAGAGACCGCCGCCGCCAGCGCATTCGCGCCGAGAGCAGGACTGGCTTCGGCAATGACTGCTAGGTTATTGCGAATTCCGGTGGGCAGAGGGGTATAGGCATACTCAGTAAATAGCAGCTGAGCGTGGTACAGCAAAATACCCACTGCCGCCAATATTCGAATCCCTTCTAACCAGCTAAGCCGCTGTTTTGACGGGTGAGAATGCATAGAAATTGGTTGAGACATAGGCTGGCGTTCTCAATGAATGTGGTCTCGAAGCACTCCAAAATTCTGCTTAAGCTAGGGTTGCTGGCTAGATTTGGTAGCCTAGGCAACCACCGCCACAGCCTGAAGCACAACTTGGTAAACGATGTGCCGGGCATGCAGACATCAGTTGAATTGAGATGAATTGAGAAAAACCTATTCCTCAAGCAAGCCGCTGTAAATGGAATATTCAGCTCAGAATACATGTAATAAAAATTGAAAAAAATCAACCTTAAGTCATATCTTTTTAACCCGGCGTTACCAATTCGACAGTCGCCAACGAGACGGTTTTTGCTTCTATTGAGTTCCCGAGCGATCGCCCAAAGCCAGAAAATAAACCAGAAATAGGCCCGACTTCTGCCCCCTCCCCATTACAAATAGCGCTGACTCAGGCTTTTCAAAATAGTCCTCTGTTGAGTACCGTGGCAGACGAAGACATGTAGGACAAGGTCATGGTCTACGCATTTCCGCCGGGGTTTCAGTGGGGGGTTGCCACCTCGTCGTACCAGATCGAAGGTGCGGCTGACTCGCGCGGAGTCAGCGTGTGGGATACCTTTAGCCAAACCCCAGGCCGCGTTCTGAATGGCGATACGGGGGCCGTTGCCTGCGACCACCTTCACCGCTACCGCGACGACATTGCCCTGATGGCCGATCTGGGCGTGCGCCACTACCGCTTTAGCATCTCCTGGCCTCGCATTTTGCCGGAGGGGCGCGGCGCGGTGAACCAGGCTGGGCTAGCCTTCTACAGCGAGCTGGTTGATACCCTGCTGGAGTTTGGCATTACCCCCCACGCCACCCTGTTTCACTGGGACAGCCCCCAGGCGCTCGAAGCCGAGTACGGCTCGTGGCGCAGTCGGCAGATGGCGCAGGATTTTGCCGACTATGCGGGGGTAGTGGTAAAAAAGCTGGGCGATCGCGTCACCCACTGGATGACCCTGAACGAAATTTTCTGCTTTACCCACCTGGGCTACGGCGTTGGCCACGTGCCCGAAATGGCCCCCGGCACCGTGGTCAAAACCGCTAAAGAAATCTGGCAAACCTCTCACCACGCGTTGCTGGCCCACGGGCTCGGCTGTCAGGTCATTCGCGCCGCCTCGCCCCAGCCCTGCCAGGTGGCACTGGTCGATAACTACCTCGCCACCGTACCCCTCACCGACACGCCCGAGGATATTGCTGCCGCCCAGGCCGCCTTACCGCTGTCGGGCACCAACGGCGGCATTCTCTACCCGGCGCTAACGGGCGAGTACAGCCCAGAACTGTTGGAAGATCTGGGTGAGAATGCCCCTGATATTCAACCCGGCGACCTGGAGGTAATTCACCAGCCGCTCGATTCGCTGGGCTTCAATGTCTATACCGGGGTCTACGTGCGCGCTGCCGACAATGACCGGGGTTTTGAGCTGCTGCCCTTTCCCCAGGGCTACCCACGCCTGCACATGCCCTGGCTGCATGTGGTGCCCGACAGCCTCTACTGGGGGGTGCGCCACATCAGCGATACGCTGCAACGTCCCGACCTGCGTGTGTTTATCAGCGAAAACGGCTGCGCGGCGCAAGATAAACTCACACCCGCTGGGGAAGTGCTCGATCTCGATCGCATTCAGTACCTGCAACAGTATTTGCGATCGGCCCACCGCGCCGTGCAGGAGGGCTACCCGCTGATGGGTTACTTCCTCTGGAGCTTTTTAGATAACTTTGAGTGGGCTTATGGGCGCGATCGCCGCTTTGGCATCACCTATGTGGACTTTGCCACCCAGCAGCGCATTCCCAAGGCCAGCTACCACTGGTATGCCCGCTGTGTGCAAGAGAATCGGGTGGTTTAGCTACAGTCAGCGATCGCGCTAGCCCGTCCCAATATTGGTGGCGGCTTCAGACTTCGCCCGATCGCGCAACCGTTTGAACTAGCCGTTCGCAGGCTCGATTTAGCGCCCACAGTACCACCACATGAAAGGCCACCACCCCAAACAGCCCCGCAAACAACAGGCCCCGCAGCCAGTACGGAAACACCTGCGGCGGCTCCACACTTTGAAAAATAGCCAGCCCAGTAAACACGGCCCACAGCCCCACAACCCCCTGCAACTGCCGCCGCAGTGGCCAACTCAGCCAGCCCAGCGATCGCCATCCCGTTAAGGTTTCGACCACGGCCAACCCGCTGCTCAGCCAAAACAGGTAGGGAGCCACAAACGTCATCACAATGCCGCCCAGTTCTGTAAAACCACCCTCAAAATCGCCGCCGCCGGTTACTCCTACCAGCATGACGTTAAACCCTCTCGCCACCGCCACTACCGCACGAGCACCCAGAGAGATAGGTGGTTCGCCACCCGCTACAATCTGCCGCAGCAAGATGAGGGCAAACACCACATACCCAGCAATGGTAGTTAGCACCGCCAAGCGCACATAGTTAGCGCCAAAGCGCACTAGCCAGCCCCATAAGTAGCGTTTGACAGCAGTTATCGTCATGAAAAGGCTGTGCCGATTGCGATATCGTTGCCACCCAGACTATCGCACCCTGCCGAAGGCCTCGCGATCGCACTAGGGCAACCTGAAGGCATTACCAGTCCCCAATTGCTCTAGGTTCACTTAGGAAACACCCTATGAAGCGTCGCCCTTTTCTGCGCTACACCGCAACTACGGCCCTCACCGCCTCAGGCCTGGGTTATACCAGCCAGCTTCTCGCCAGCCCACCACCGCTCACCCTGCGTGCCTACTTGCCCAACGGCGACCCCTTACCCGAGTTTGAACTCAACCGCCTCTACTTTCTCGACCTCAACGACGAGCCTATCCCCCACCCCGATCGCACCGTAGCAGACGGCCTTCTCACCTCACAGCCGCCGCCTTTCCCCTTTGCAATCGCCATACAGCTGCCCGTTGAGGGCTTTGGCGATGTCACCCTTTACGCCGACAACCAGGGGCGCGGGTTCACACCGAGCGACTTTCCGCTGGTGCTGAATGGGGCCTTTGCGCGCGATCGCATTTACCGTGTGTCTGCCGCCTGCGATCACTGGCAGCGCCAGGGCTATAGAATGCCTCAGCGGGTGCGCGATCGCCTCAGTCGCGCCCAGGCCTACCTCACCCAGGCCGAGCGATCGGCGGATCTTTCTACCCAAATTCCCCTGTGGAACAACTCACTGGTTGAAAGTCTCTGGGCTGGGGAAGAAGCTGCCCTCAGCCGCGCCGGTCAACGCATTGCCCGCACTCCACCGCGCCAGGGCTTTAAGCTGGGCTGCAACGCTTTTGCCCACCCTGCCCTGGGAACCGACTACGATCGCCACTTTGAGGCCCTATTCACCACCGCCACCGTTCCCTTTTACTGGCAGCCGATGGAGCCAGAGCGCGGTCAGCCCAGCTACAGCGAAGTCGATACCCAGGTCGCCTGGCTGGCGCAGTTCGGCATTGCACCCAAGGGCCACCCCCTGGTGTGGTTTTACGACGGCATCGTGCCCGACTGGGTGAAACCCCTGCCCTATGAAGTAGTCAAAGCCGAGCTACAGCAGCGCATTTTGGCGATCACGCAGCGATACGGCGACCGCATTCCCACCTACGATGTGATTAACGAAGCCCACGGTGCCCCCTGGGCCAACGCCCTGGGCTACGACCAGGCCCAGTTTCTCGACCTGACTCGAATGGCCTGCGAAACGGCCAGAGTCGGCAACCCCAACGTTCAGCGGGTGGTCAATAGCTGCTGTCTGTGGGCGCGCAACGTCGCCCTCTACGGCCCGCCCCAGCGCAGCCCCTACAGCTACCTGCAAGCCTGCCTCGCCGCCGACATCGACTTTGAGGTAATTGGCCTTCAGCTCTACTACCCCGATCAGGATATGTTTGAGATCGATCGCATGCTCGATCGCTTCGTCGCCCTGGGTAAGCCCATCCACATCACCGAAATGGGCTGCTCCTCGGACACTGGCACCGACGAAAACTCGCAGCTGGGCGAGGCCCTGGGCCAGTGGCACGGCCCCTGGAGCGAGGCCGTGCAGGCCGACTGGGTAGAGCAAATCTACACCCTCGCCTACAGCAAACCCGCGATCGAGACCGTGAGCTGGTGGGATCTGTCAGACCAGGCCGTGTTTTGGCCCTTTGGCGGTCTGCTGAATCACCAAAACCAGCCTAAGGCCGCCTACTACCGCCTTCAAGGGCTTAAACAAGCTTGGGGAATTTAGGTTAGGTATAGCCATTGCTAGAACGGTGAGGACATGACCAATACCCTTAACGTGATGGCTATAAGCCGTTGCGCCGTCCCAGTTCTTAGCCCTGACCAGGGTTGACGCCCTAAGCGCAATGGCCATCGCAATACTACCGGGCGCTGCCAGCGGTGAGGCTAAAGCGCTTGGCGCGATCGCTCGGCTCGTCAAAGTCAATAATCGGCCCTTTGGGTACGATCTGGTGCGGGTTCACGTCGGGGTGGCTCATGTAGTAGTGGCGCTTGATGTGATCCATATTGCAGGTGTTTTTGAAGGCGGGCTGCTGATACAGATCGCGCAGATAACCCCACAGGTTCGGGTAGTCAACAATGCGGCGCAGGTTGCACTTGAAGTGCACGTAGTAGACCGCATCAAACCGAAAGAGGGTGGTGAACATGCAGATGTCGGCCTCGGTGAGGCGATCGCCGCACAGGTAGCGCTGCTTGCCCAGCACCTCTTCCCAGTGGTCGAGGGCGTCGAATAGCTCGGTCACCGCTTCTTCATAAGCGCCCTGCTTGGTGGCAAACCCGGCCCGGTACACGCCATTGTTAATCGGCTGATAGATGGCCTTGATAGCGTCGTCGATTTTGTTCTGAAGCTGGTCGGGATATAAGTCAACGTCGGTGGTAGCAATGTCGTTCCACTCGGTGTCGAGCATGCGAATAATTTCGCTCGACTCGTTGTTGACGATGGTTTCGGTCTGCTTATCCCACAGAATGGGCACCGTCACCCGACCTGAAATATCGGGCTTGGCCTTGGTATAGATTTCGCGCAGATACTTCGCCCCGTTCACTGTGTCAGGGATGGAGCCGGGGTAGTCGCTAAAAAACCAGCCATCGTCACCCATATAAGGGTCTACAATTGATAGAGAAATTGCCTCGGTGAGGCCCTTCAGCTCGCGCATGATTAGCGTGCGGTTGGCCCAGGGACAGGCTAAAGACACATACAGGTGATAGCGACCCGCCTCTGGCTTAAAATCGCTGCTGCCGTCGGCCTTGGTCCAGTGGTGAAAGTCGGTTTCGGGCCGCACAAAGCGCCCCTGTTCATCTTCCTGGTCGCGCTTTTGCTGCCACTGGCCGTTGACGAGTAAGCCCAGTCCCATGGGGTCTCCTTTATTTTTCTTCACATTTTGCTATCCTTAGCCTACCGTTTCACGCCCAAACCGTCCTCTGGCTGGCGAAAGAATCCGGTAGGGAGGGCCAAAAGCTGGGGTTGCAGGTCAAAGACCGGCGTTGCATAACAGCGGGATAATGAAGAGAGTGGAGCCTAAATTGCAATTAGCCCGCGATCGCTATTTACCAAACAGCCTGGTTGCACCTTCGACTAAAATCTCGGCTTTGTCCAGCAGACTCCCAAAAATAACCACTGTCGCTGCCGCAATAATCACGGTACGTGAAATGGCCAGGTTGTCTTTCGACAGCTGTAAGAAACGCTCTTCCCATTTGTCGGTACGCTCAACTAATCGCTGAATATCGCTATCGAGCTTTTGCTCTAGGCGATCGACGCTGGCATCTAACCGTTGCTCCAGCCGCTCCAGGCGCTCAAGCACTTCGCTTTGAAAATCTCTGGGTTCTGGCGCTGCGGTCATGGCAAATAGCTCTGCCGGATAGACTGTGTCTCAATCATAACGGCGATCGCAGAGCGCTCCTATCGCATCCTGCCTAAAATCTAAAATCGCCGGATACCCTTGAACAAAGCTCTCTTTGTTGCCAAAGCCTATGTCGTTTTTGTTGACAATAGATGGCTCACTCTTGCCGTGCACGATTTGCTCAATGGGGTAGATTTGGAGGGCACTCGCCAGCCCACCCGCGACATGGAACGCCACAGCCAGGCCCTGCGCCTCTTCTTCAGCTATTCTCACAAAGATGACCTGCTGCGCGAGCAGCTTGAAACTCACCTGAAGTTGCTGCAACGGCAGGGGCTGATTCAACCCTGGCACGATCGCAGAATTCTGCCCGGCGACGATTGGGCGGGCGACATTGACGACAACCTCAACCGGGCCGACATCATTTTGCTGCTGGTAAGTGCCGACTTTATCGCCTCCGACTACTGCTACGACATCGAGATGACCCGCGCCATGGAGCGCCACGAGAGCGGCGAGGCCCGCGTCATTCCAATCATTCTGCGCCCGGTAGACTGGCGGGGGACGCCCTTTAACAAGCTCAGCTGGCTACCGCAGAACGGGGAGCCGGTGGTGCAGTGGGAAAACCGCGATGCGGCCTGGCTGAATGTGGAGACAGGCATTAAGCGGGTGGTCGAGTCGCTGCGGGGCGATCGCAGGCTGTAGGTGCCGATGGCTAATTCGCTACGATGGGAGGGACTTAACTGAACGACTTTCTAGGCAAGCCATGACTACTTTGCCGCTCACCGAATCTGTCAGCTTAGATATTCCGCCGCTGCCGCGTCCGGCGCTGGATGAGCTGTACCACTTTTTGCAGTATTTGCAATTTAAGTACGGTACCGATTTAGAGCCTACCCTGGAGGCGATCGAGGACGAAATCGACGGCTTTGATGCCGACGTAGCCTTGCAAGAATCGGGCGAAATTTCCTTAAATAGCCTCAAGCAAGAGCTTGGCTTACAGTGAGCTACGAAATTCTGCTCAAGCCTGCCGCCCAACGGCAATTGAAGAAGCTGCCAAGGGCTGTACAACACGAATTGATTGCACTCATCGAGCGGTTATCCCAAGACCCCAGACCACCGGGCTGCAAGAAACTCAAGGGACGGCAAAGCCAATACCGAGTACGTTTAGGCGATTACCGGGTGATCTACAGCATTGAGGAGATAGCTTTGGTGGTCAGAATCATCAAGGTCGGGCATCGGCGCGATATTTACGAAGAGCCATAACGAACTGCGATCGCGGCGAACTCCAGTGGTAGGATGCTTACAAGCTAGGGGTGTCCGATCGCATCGGGCTGAGATCATACCCTCGGAACCTGACCTGGTTAATGCCAGCGGAGGAAAGCGTTGATTGAGTTGACGAGCCGGTGCGGGCTCGGCCTCACTGGTAACGTGTTCTACGAGTCGTCTGTTCTGCGGTTTCCTGTTTTCTAGGGCAGCCGCCTCTAGCAACCACCCAACCCTGACGAGGTGAGTTGTTCTATGACGCTAAGTGCAACGGCTGTCGCCGTCACTCTCATTACTGTAGCCAGCTTTACGCTGATTGGGCTGCTTCAGGCCAGCCGCCACGCCATTTCCCTGGAAGACTATATGGTGAGCCGCAACAGTGTGGGCACTCCGATGGCCCTGGCGACGATTGTGGCCTCGGCCATGGGCGCGTGGATTCTGTTTAGCCCACCTGAGGTAGGAGCTACTAGCGGTATCGCCGGAATTGTCGGCTACTGCATCGGGCAGGCGACACCAGCCGCCCTATTTGCCTTCATGGGCACCCGCATGCGGTTTCTGATGCCCAGAGGCCACTCGCTGAATGAATATGTGCTGCACCGCTTTGGCAATGCCATGTACCGGCTAACCCTGGGCATTGTGGTGTTTTACATGTTTGTATACCTGGCGGCGGAGCTGACGGCGATCGCCAAGGCAGTCGAGCTGATGGCGGGCGTGCCGCTCTGGCTTACCGCTCTGCTGGTGATGGCGGCGGTGTTTGCCTACACGCTGGTGGGCGGGCTGGCGGCAACAATCTTTACCGATGCGATTCAGTTTGCGGTGATTGTGCCGCTGCTGCTGCTGAGCTTTGGCATTGCAGTGTTTGCGCTGGGCGGCTGGGGAAATGCGATCGCGCCCGTCACCCAATCTGCACCGGAGCTGCTCACCCTGTCCAATGGCCCCGGCATCAAGTTTGGGGCGACGCTGGTAATTGCGGTGATTGCCGCCGAAATGTTTAACCAGACCAACTGGCAGCGCATCTACGCCTGCAAGACAGATACGGTAGTGCGGCGATCGTTTTTGGGATCCTTTCTGGTGATTTTGCCCATGCTGCTGATTGCCGGGCTGCTGGGCATTTTGGCGATGAACTTTGGCTTCAACGACGATCGCGCCTTTTTCTCGTTGATTCAGGCGCTGGCGCTGCCGGGCTGGGTGAGTATGGCGGTGCTGGTGCTGGTGCTGGCCCTGGTGATGAGCAGCCTGGATTCCCTGCTGAACGGTATCGCCAGCGTGTTTACCACCGACCTGCTGCGAATTTTCCCCAACCGATCCTCCCGCGGTATTCTGCGAATTACCCGACTGCTGACCGTGGTGGTAGGGATTCCAGCGATCGCGATCGCGGCGAAGGGCTACAACGTGCTGTACCTGTTTTTGCTGGCGGATCTAGTCTGCGCCGGGGCGCTGTTTCCGGTGCTGTTTGGCCTCTATTCCAGGCGGCTGACGGGGACGATGGCATTTTGGAGTGCGGTGGCGGCGATCGCAACGGGTGCCCTGTTCTTCCCCCGGCCCGACTTTAGCCCCTGGAATGGTCTGCCCTTTGCGGGCGATCTGCTGGTCAGCTTTGCCGCCCCGATCGTGGTATCGACGCTGGTCTGCTTGGTCTGGATTCAGTTCAATGCCCAGGGCGGCAAGACCGAGGCGTTTGACTTTGGCATTCTCAGCCGTGACATCCGCGCCTACGGCGAGGGGGAGAAAGTACCTCAGCAAGGTGCTGGATAATCTCTGATTCTTGGGTGTTATCCAGCATTTTGACGGATAACACCCACATTACCAGACTTAGCCCTCAATTCTGCTGGATAACACCCTGAAACCCCAAACTTAGCCATCAACAATGATGTTTAATTCCTTAATGTCTAGGTATTTCCTGTGGATCCGTTGGATAATACTGGAAAGTAGGGGCTTATCAAGCCGATCTGACACTTAACTTATAGTTATACCGATTCAAAATGAAGACGAGCAGAAGGCCAAGGCTAGAATCCTTTATATTCAACCAGGAAAATACAGGTAAGGGCTATGCTTCTGAGGCTCTCAAGTTGCTTTGTAAATACCTATTCGAGGCCTTTCAAGTCAACCGCCTCGAGGTTAGGGTCGCCGCTGGAAATGATGGGTCTGAGAAAGTAGCACAAAAATGCGGCTTCAATCTCGAAGGCACACATCGAGAGGCGGCGTATTCCAAGGGGAAGCTATATGACATGCACTGCTATGCGCTTCTTCGCAGAGAGTGGGCTGCTAACAAACAAATGCAGCCGACCGCTGAAAGAGTCAGCTGATTTGGGCGTTAGAATGCTGAGCCTAACCTAGCCTTGGTTAGTCGTTACCACGCCGCCGGTTGGAAGGCCGTATCGTTGGCAATGGCCACCGTATCACCCGTTTGTTTAATCACAAATAGCCCCTGCTGATAGGCATAGCGATCTACACCCTGATCAATTTCAATACCCGCCACCGCACCGTGGATTTGGTAGCCCGTATAGTGGGGAAACGCCTGTCGAAATCGTCCTAAACGGGCTAAAAAATCGTCTACGTCTTGCCGCGAGAGGCGTGATTTGACCTCAACGGCTACGGCGACATCGCCATCCACGGCAAAAATATCGATTTCCATTTCTGCCCCAGGCCGCTGCGACTGCATGCGACGGGAAATTTCTTGTACCTCAATGCCCCGGTCTTGAAACAGGCGAATCACCGCTGGGGCCACTAGGTTCTCGACAAACTGGCCCCAGCGGGTAGTCAGCCCTGCCACCTCACGGCTAGTGTTGGTAGCAACCCGCTCTAATCGCTCCAACCGGCGGTCTGCTTCAGCCTGAGACGCCTGAAAAAGGGCGTAAATATCTGCAATGGTGACTGGGTCTGCCATAGGTTTCGCTCTGCGGGTTTGCTTAAGCTCCATTATGCACCTGCGGCTTATGCTAACGGTAGCCGCACCCCCAACTAGCACGGCACTCCCACAGAATAAGCGCACGGTCAAAAATTACCGTGCGCTTAGGATAAGCTCTGACGCTTATGAGCTTATGGAGTCAATTTGTAGCGCCAATTGATGGCAGAGCTAGACGACTACTGGGTAGAAGGAGCCGTCGATTCGGGATGGCTGGGGTGCCAGACGAAGGCAAAGTAAGCCGCGATCGCCCCGGTTACAGCATTGAACCAAACGTTGTTGCCAAAGATAGGCATAATGCCAAAGAGGGTATTTGAGAGCGGTATCAGCCCCATAACGGCCAGTAGCAAATAGCTAATAGCAAAAAATCGATTGTATCTGAACGCCCCTTCTTTACCCGTAGCCGAAAATAGACCAAAGCCACCAATGGCCAGGTGAACCATATTGTGCAGCAGGTTGGTTGGGAACAGCCCAAATAAATAGCCAAAGCCCCTCAGGTAAGCCGCCATGTAATCAGGCCCGCCACTAATTGGAATTGAGCTTGCGTCTAGGGGCACGCTAGATCCCATTCCTTCGGTAGGCAGGTTGACAAGAGCAGGAATGAAACCAGCAATTCCGATCAAGGTAAAGATGATTCCGAGCGCTAATGCACATTTTTGTTCGCCATTCATACTAGGGCTATTCATGTCAAGATACTCCATGCGACAAGTTTTTTTGAAAACGATTTCGTAAGACCAGTGCTGCCTGTTGCTAGCAAATAAAAGCGGCAGCTGTATTTCCTAGGCCATGACGGCTCTTAACGATCTAAGCTCCAAAACTCAATTTTTTACTGCTTGTGGCAGCTAGCTTTTCTAGCTGCTCGGAGAGGCTACGTAGCCGCAGCTGATATCGTCGATACTCTTGCAGAACTAATCTGCGGCAGCACTAAGTGCATCATAGAAATCACGCTATGCCACCTTCCTCTCACGGAAGAACTAAGTTGGTTAGCGCTTTACCCGTCTGTAGGAATATTTGAGGCTCATGAACTGAGCTGATCGCTACAAACAACAGTTCATTCAGTGAAAAATTGCTCCGCATAACATCAAAAACTGGCTACAACCAGTAAATGAATGTTCTGGATCGTTTAAGTTGCCGAAAATTCACCGAAAAGAGCCTTGTTCGCCTTCTGTCTGCTCTCGTCGTTCTAACTGCAGGGCATCGGCGTGCTCTGTGAGGAACCGTAACTAATTTGCGCTGCCCCTGACTATCAGTGGTACGATGCCAGCAAGCTAGGGGTGTCCGACTCATCGGACTGAGATCATACCCTCAGAACCTGACCTGGTTAATACCAGCGGAGGAAAGCGTTGCTTGAGGTTACCAGCCGAAACGACGGGTAAATTGACGTTCTGGCACTGAGCCAGAGAATTGAGCGAAGATTCAGCAGATGGCTGAGCTTTGCCTGCGATCGCTCTACCCTTTTTGGCCTTACCCATCCTCACTGAATCGACGTAATCCACAGGCCAGCCCTCTAGCGCCACACCAGAGGTAAACCCATGAGAACTGAATGGATCGCTAAGCGTAAGGGCCATGCCAACGTGTCGCAGATGCACTACGCTCGCCAGGGCGTTATCACCGAAGAAATGGCCCACGTGGCAAAGCGGGAAAACCTGCCCGAGGATCTAATTTGCGACGAGGTGGCGCGGGGCCGCATGATCATCCCCGCCAACATCAACCACCCGAACCTGGAGCCGATGGCGATCGGCATTGCGGCTAAGTGCAAAGTCAACGCCAACATCGGCGCGTCGCCCAACTCGTCAGATATCAACGAAGAAGTGGCCAAGCTGCACCTGGCGGTGAAGTACGGAGCCGACACCCTGATGGACTTGTCCACGGGCGGCGGCGACCTGGATGCCATTCGCACCGCCATCATTCAGGCGTCGCCCATCCCCATCGGCACCGTGCCGGTGTATCAGGCGCTGGAAAGCGTTCACGGCAACATCGAAAACCTGACCGCCGATGACTTTCTGCACATTATCGAAAAGCACGCCCAGCAGGGGGTCGATTACCAGACCATCCACGCCGGCATTTTGATTGAGCATTTGCCCCTGGTGCGCGATCGCATTACCGGCATCGTTTCGCGCGGCGGCGGCATTCTGGCCCGCTGGATGCTGCACCACCACAGGCAAAACCCGCTCTACACCCACTTCAACGACATCATCGAAATCTTCAAGCGCTACGATGTGTCGTTTAGCCTGGGCGATTCGCTCCGCCCCGGCTGCCTGCACGACGCCACCGACGCCGCGCAACTGGCGGAACTCAAAACCCTGGGCCAGCTCACCCGCCAGGCCTGGGAGCACGACGTGCAGGTGATGGTCGAAGGCCCCGGCCACGTGCCGATGGATCAGATCGACTACAACGTCAAAAAGCAGATGGAAGAATGCGCCGAAGCGCCCTTCTACGTGCTAGGGCCGCTGGTGACGGATATCGCGGCGGGCTACGACCACATCAGCTCTGCCATTGGCGCGGCCCTGGCGGGCTGGAGCGGGGCAGCGATGCTCTGTTACGTAACGCCGAAGGAGCACCTGGGTTTGCCCAATGCTGAGGACGTGCGATCGGGCCTGATCGCCTACAAAATCGCGGCCCACGCGGCAGATATTGCTCGGCACCGGCCTGGGGCACGCGATCGCGACGATGCCATGTCTCACGCCCGCTACAACTTCGACTGGAACAAGCAGTTCGAGCTGTCGCTAGATCCTGAGCGGGCCAAGGAGTACCACGACGAAACCCTGCCCGCCGACATCTACAAAACCGCCGAGTTTTGCTCGATGTGTGGCCCCAAATTCTGCCCCATGCAGACTAAGGTCGATGCCGACGCCCTGACCGAGCTAGAGAAGTTCTTGGCAAAGGAGAAGGCTACGGTTTAGATCTGCGTTTTGGAAAACCCAGACTCATAATCGGGAACCTCGTAGGGGCGTAGCATGCATGCGCCCCTACGGATGAATATTCGATTTGATAGGCTGTAGGCATTGATTGGGCTAAGTTGACCTATGACCTTCGCCGTTAACCCACCCATCCAGCAAAAGCCCCTCAGCGTTGACGAATTTCTTGCCCGTTATGGGGATGACAACCGCTACGAACTGATCGACGGGGAGGTGTTTGATTTGGAGCCCACTGGTCCCCATGAGGAGGTCGCGGCGTTTATTACCGCTAAGCTTTGTGTTCAAATTGACCAGGCCAGCTCACCCTGGTTTGTCCTTCAGCGAGGGCTGCTGCGTCCTGCTGGTACAGCAATGACGGCCTTTCGCCCCGATGTTGCCGTGGTCGATCGCGACGAACTCACCCAGGAGCCCCTGTGGGCCGATCAGTCGATTTTGACACTGGGTAGCTCGATTAAGTTTGTCGCCGAGGTGGTAAGTAGCAACTGGCAAAACGATTATGCCCGCAAGGCTGAAGACTACGCCGTTCTGGGCATTCCCGAGTACTGGATCGCCGACTACGCCGGATTGGGGGGAACCCGACACATCGGCAGACCCAAACGCCCTACCCTCTCAATCTGCACCCTGATGGATGGAGAGTACGCCATTCAACAACTGCGGGGAAATCAGAGGGTAATTTCTCCCACATTCCCGGATCTAAACCTGACTGCAGAACAGGTTTTGAAAGCGGGACGTTTATAACCCCACAATCCAGTGTTGCCCATGCAGACAACCACGCTCTACAACCAAGACTTTTATGGCTGGACTCAGCGCCAGGTCGATCTACTGCGCACTGGTCGATGGGAGGAACTTGGATATTGAAAACTTGGCTGAGGAAATTGAATCATTGGGTAGGCAAGAACGCCAGGAGCTTCGCAATCGCCTGGGAGTCTTACTAGGGTTCTTGCTCAAGTGGCACTACCAACCTGAAGCCTGGACAAAAAGCTGGGCGGCCACCATTCAAGAGCAGCGCCGCAGAATTCAGCGCCATCTCAAGGAAAACCCCAGCTTAAAGCCCTATCTGGCGGACGCGATCGCGATCGGCTACGAAGATGGCCTGGATTTAGTCAACCGAGAGACACCACTCGACCCCAATCAGCTACCGCAGGTTTGCCCCTTCTCAGAAGCCGATATTTTTGAGCAACCTATCAGCTGGCCGCTGTCATCGGCCTCGCCTTCCTGACCACAGAATTACTCGTAGGGTGGGTCCATCGCAATTGGCCCTGGCTCTATACCGTAGCCCAACCGCCCGGCCCACCGCTCACCTAAATCGAGCCTTTAGCTGTGGGTGGTTGGTGGGTTACGGCGAAGCAACAGGTAAATTGCTGGTGGCACGATGGAAGGGTCGCCTAACCCACCCTACATCTGCTCTCTAAGAATTTATGGACCAGAGCAGCGCCTATGATGCTTAGGAGCAGTAATCAGGTACCAATATGACGCAATCGGGGATTCTAAAGAACTACATCAACGGCCAGTGGGTAACGTCTACGGCAGGGGATGTGCTTCTGGTAGATAACCCGGCTACGGGGGAAGTGCTGGGCCAGGTGCCCGTTTCGCCCAAAGATGAGGTGGCTCAGGCAGCTCAGGCTGCCGCCATAGCCTTTGAAGACTGGCGACGGGTGCCCCCACCCCAGCGGGTGCAGTACCTGTTTAAGCTCAAAGACCTGATGGAGAGCCATCTGGACGAGCTAGCCCAAATTGTCACCCAGGAGTGCGGCAAAACTTTGGCCGAATCCAAGGGCGAGCTGCGGCGGGCGATCGAAAACGTGGAGGTGGCCTGCGGCATTCCGATGATGATGCAGGGCACGGTGCTGGAGGATATTGCCAGCGGCATTGACGAGTTTATGATTCGTCAGCCTTTAGGGGTGGCGGCGGCGATCGCCCCCTTCAACTTTCCCGCCATGATTCCCTTCTGGTTTATGCCCTACGCCCTGGCCTGCGGCAACACCTACATCGTCAAACCCTCCGAAAAAGTGCCTCTGACTATGCAGCGCATCTTCGAGCTGCTGGATGCGGCGGGGTTTCCCCCCGGCGTGGTCAACCTGGTGAATGGCGCGAAGGAGACCGTGGATGCGATTCTGGAACATCCCACCATTCGGGCGATCAGCTTTGTCGGCTCCTCGCCAGTTGCCAAATATATTTACGCTCAGGCGGCGGCCCACGGCAAGCGGGTGCAGTGCCAGGGCGGGGCCAAAAACCCGGTGATTGTGCTGCCCGATGCCGATCGCGACATGACCACCCGCATTGTGGCTGACAGCGCCTTTGGCTGTGCCGGTCAGCGCTGCCTGGCGGCGTCTCTAGCGGTGACGGTGGGGGAGGCGACCGAGTGGTTTACCGATGCGATCGCCCATACCGCCGCCACCCGCAACGTCGGCAACGGCCTCGACCCCGAGGTGCAGATGGGGCCAGTAATCACTACCCAGAGTCGGCAGCGGATCGAAAGCCTGATTCAAGCTGGCGCGGACGAGGGGGCGACGGTGCTAGTGGACGGTCGCAACGCCCGCATTCCTGATTTAGAGGCGGGCAATTTCGTTAGGCCAACCGTGCTGCAAAACGTTCCTCCCACCGGAGAAATTGCCCATACCGAAATCTTTGGCCCGGTGCTGGGGCTGATGTCGGTGGAGACGGTGGAGGATGCGATCGCCCTGGTCAACCAGAGCCCCTGGGGCAACATGGCCTGCCTGTTTACCAACAGCGGTGCCGCCGCCCGCCAGTTTCGCTACGAGGCCAGGGCGGGCAACATCGGCATCAATATCGGCGTGGCGGCCCCGATGGCCTTCTTCCCCTTCAGCGGCTGGAAAGACAGCTTTTTTGGCGATCTCCACGGACAGGGAGCCCACGCGGTGGAATTTTTCACCCAGACCAAGGTAGTCGTCGAGCGCTGGCCCAAAGAGTGGAGCCGCCAGTTTTAGGGTGATTGCTTGCCAAAGCTAGGGGTTACCCTATGACTCCCTTCGATATCAACCACTTTCGTGCCCAAGCGGTATCGGCTGTACTGAGCGGTGGCACTGGGTCTTGACTGTAGTCGATCGCTAAATCATAGCTGGCGCGGTCATAAACACCATTAACTAACTCTTGCAGATCAACCCAAATTAGCGGATCGTTGGCCTGAAGGGGGACAGGAAAGGACGGAATCAGGTCGCTCAAGTTAAACCCATACAGGGCCGCCAGGGGACGTTGCTCTACCCGGCTCACTACAATGCGATAGAGGCTTGCCGCTGTCGCACCGCGCAGAGGTAGTGGCCCAAAGGCGCGAATAAGATCAATTTCGACCAGATGAGTTTGGCTACCCAATACTTTCAGACGCTTTACTTCGTACAGCTGCCGACCTTTTCCAGCTCGCTTGTTGCTGGGGGAAAGCAGTTCCAGGGTAGTCACAACGGCTTCAGTCCCGACTTCACGAATCTCTAAAAACCGTTCGGTGACCTCCTCAGGCATGGGCAGTTCAACCATCACTGGCTCGACCAAGACCTGCCCTCGGCGTTGAGGGGCTAGATTAGCCTCTGAGGCAGTCCGAAATACAGCCGCGTCAGGGCGACCAATTTGCAGGTCTTCTGCTGCATCTTGATACACCCGCTTTTCGATCGCCACTCGATATTTAGGCCGCAGCTGTGGCCCTAAATGGTCGGCAATAGCCACCAGCAGCCGATTGTGGAACTCTGGCCACAGCCCTGGCTGCTCAAGGTAAGGGTCCATACCGGGAAAAGGGGATGGCATTGGCAGAGGTTGCGCTGGGATTAGCTTAAATTTTAGGCGATCGCGCCGGGCAGACGAGCCGTTGCCGCACAGTGCCCTCGAAACCGTCACCATGTCATAGGTGGTGACGTGAAAATTCCTGCGAGCCTATGGAGATTTTGATTTCGGCCATGCTGCCCATTGCCCTGGTGGCCGCGGTGGGGTTTGGGGTGGGGCGCAATTTTGAGCTCGATATGCAGACCCTGGCGCGGGTGAATATCTACGCCCTGCTGCCCGCGCTGGTGCTGACCAGTCTGGCCGAGACGACGCTGGCGCTGGGCAGTGCGATCGCGATCGTCGCCACCTTTTTGCTGAATACCGCCCTGCTGTACCTGCTGGCGGTGGGGGTAGGTCGCCGTTTGGAGTTTTCTGTCGATGAGCAAAAGAGCCTGATTGCCACCACCCTGTTCTCCAACGTGGGCAACATGGGGCTGCCCTTCATTTTGTTTGCGCTGGGGGAGGCGGGGCTGGAGCGCGCGGTGGTGTACCTGGTCGGCTCTAGCGTCATGATTGCCAGCGTTTTTCCGATTGTGCTCAAGGGGGCGGGGGTGCGAGCGGGGATTGCGTTTACCCTGCAGCTGCCGGTCTTTTGGGCGGCGATAACGGGCATCGGCCTGCAGGCGGCGGGGGCAGCCTTCCCTCTCCCAGTTGAGCGCGGCATTACCATTTTGGGGCAGGGCGCAATTCCGCTGGCGCTATTAACCCTGGGCATTCAGCTGGCCCGCACCAAGCTGGTGTTTGGCCGCTACGAGCTGTTGGGGGCTGGAATTCGGCTATTGATATCGCCGATTTTGGCCTACAGTCTGGGCACCGGGCTGGGGCTGCAGGGGCTCGATCGCCAGGTGGTCGTGCTCCAGGCGGCCATGCCCGTGGCGGTCAATTCGCTAATCTGGGTGACGGAGCTGGGGGGCGATCGCACTCGCGTGGCCCGCACCATTGTGCTTTCCACCTTTCTCAGTCTGTTTACGCTGCCGGTGGTGCTGTGGCTGAGCAGTCAGTGAGGCGATTTTGGATTTTAGATTTGGGATTTTGGGGCGATGTCGCAGAGTAGTAGAGTCAACACGCTGGATCGCGAGCTGTTGCCGCCCAGCGCTGAGCTGCGGCAGGCGGTGGCGGTGGTGTGCGACCTCGACCCCACCTTTCAACGCATTGAGGTCGAGGCTGGCCCCCTCACCGTGCGCAGTTGGGCGGCGGGGTTTCCATCGCTGGTGCGCATTATCATGGGGCAGCAGCTGTCGTCTCGGGCGGCTCAGGCGATTTTTCAGCGCTTGCAGGCCGAGCTGGAGCTAACCCCACAGGCGATCGCTGCCGCTCCAGACCTCACCCTCAAACAGGTGGGGCTGAGCCGCGCCAAGATTGCCACCTGCCAGCGGCTGGCGACGGCCATTCTGTCAAACCAGCTCGATCTCACCACTATCGCTGCGCTCTCGGATGCTGAAGCGATCGCCCAGCTGACCCAGCTCAAGGGCATCGGGGTGTGGACGGCGGAAGTCTACCTGCTGTTTTGCCTGCAGCGGTTGAGCAGCTTTCCGGCCTCAGATTTAGCCATTCAGGTGGGCTATCAGCGGCTGCAAAACCTGGAGCACCGCCCTACCCGCAAGGATCTGCTGGCCGCTACAGCGCCCCTCACCCCGTACCGGGGTGCCGTCGCTCACCTGCTCTGGCACTACTACCGCCACCTAGCCCAGCAGTGACTGACAGCTGGGGCAAATGCCGTATACCGTAAACTGACAGTTGAGCAGCGAAAACCCGCGCGAGGCGCTCTCGCTGCTGCCCACCTGGGTCATGGTGGCGTCCTCAAACTCTTCCACATCGCCGCAGTGGACACACACCAGGTGATGGTGCTGATCCATAAAAGGGGTATTCAGTTCGTAGTACTTGCGTCCCTCGGCCAGCTCTAGCTCTTGCAGCAGACCCAGTCGCACCATTACGTGCAGCGCCCGGTAGATGGTAGAAAAGCTGATTTTTTCGCCCTGGTCTAACAACTGCTGATGAATTTCTTCAGCATTAAGGTGATGCCCCAACGCCGCAGACTGAAACAAATCCAGAATTTTTTGCCGCTGGCTGGTGAACCGAAACCCCTCTTTATTGAGAACGGTTTTGAGCAGTTCAGGCTCCTGATTTAGATCTGGCGAAGCTGGATCGTGTTCCATCATCGTTTCGCTACGGTTAAAAAAATCTGTTGGATAGGCCATATTAATCAGGGCTTTGCCATCTGGCTAAGGGCATACTAGAGAATGAGGTTTAGGCGATCGCTCAGGCATTATCAAATCAGCTGCCGCTATTGAAACTAGCTTTCACTATTGTCTTTCGGCCTATCGAAAACCAGTTTCGATATATCTTTTTGAGGCTATTGAAAACCATTTTCGCTATTTATATTGACAACTGAATTCTGCATTTCTCTATACGTTTTAAGCAAACAAATTTATTAGTTAAATCCCAAAAAATACGTTAGGCTCAATGAGCAACCCTGAGAAACTTAGGGCTGCTTTAACTGCTGACAAAGGGGGATGCTTATGCCTATTACTGAAACTCTGCTGCAAACCTACGGCGAGGTTGCAAACAATCCAGTTCTGCTGGAGAAGTCGATTACAGAGCCCGTCGTCGATGGGCTGGCAACGCTCTATGCCAGCTTTACGGCCCTGTCGTTGCAGTACCAGAAGCACCACTTTGTGGTGGAGGGCTCGGAGTACTACATGCTCCACAACTATTTTGAAGAGAGCTACGAAGCAGCCCAGGGCCACGCCCACGATGTGGGTGAGCGCCTGCACGGGCTGGGGGGCATTCCTCCTTTGAGCTTTGGCAAGCTGAGCGAGCTGTGCTGCTTTGACATGGAAAACGACGACACCTACCGCTGCCGCATCATGATCGAGCACGACCTCAAGGCTGAGCAGGCGCTGATCGAGCTGCTTCGGCGACTGGCGGCTCAGGCCGAAAGTCTGGGCGATCGCGCTACTCGCTACCTGTACGAGCAAATTTTGCTGAAAACCGAGGAGCGGGCCTACCATCTGGAGCACTTCCTCACTCCCGACAGCCTCAAACTGGGCTGGTAGCAACGTCCCACCCCCCTTTTCAAGGGGGGCAGGGGGGATCCTACACTTCCTGCAGCTTGCCAGTTACTCACGCCCACTCCCTACGAATCGAGATAGACCTTCCAGATAATCCAGCTTGACAGCGCTACGAACGTGATAATCACCAGCCAGTGATCCCACCGCTGGGGGTCAAACTCCTGGGCGTTCATCGCTTAGCATCCAGCCGCGCCAGCGCTTCGGCGGGGCTGGCCCGGTGCAGCATTTGGCCACTGGGCAGGCGCAGATTGGGGCCGTGCTTGCAGGCCTTCATGCAGCCGACGGCTTTGACGGAAACATGGCTCAGCTCGGGGTTGCCGTCTACCGCTTCTTGCAGCTCGTTGTAGATTTGTCTGCCGCCCTGCTTAAAGCACTTACCCTTGCTGCATACCTCAATGCACAGGCGCTTTTGCTTAGGCTGCGGCGACTCGGCCACAGGCGTCAGATCGCCCCACTGCTGGCGCAGGGTCTCGGCTTCGCACTCAGGCAGGGGCAGAACATTGATAGCTCGCCAGCGATCGGCTTCGGCATAGGCCCAGACCTGAACAAACTCACCGGGAGCTAGCTCGCGTACCAGCATGGGTCGCAGATACTTGGGCAGCTTAATGGTGTACTCGGTTTCACCAGCCCGCAGCAGCAGCCCTTTGATCTTGCCCTTGTCGGAGCGGTAGGCCCCGGCATACTGGCCCTTGAGCACCTGTCCGGTGGGTGGCGCAGGCTGATGGGCTACAGCCGGTTCGTACAGAGTTTTCATTGCGGGGTCCTTTGCTGCCAGCAGCGCTCCAGGTGGTCAGTGAGAGATAGCTTTGAACGGGTGATGGCCTGCACCACAGCCCAAACCTGCAGAGCCGCAGCGGGGGTTTCGATCGCCACGGCGAGGGGGCGATCGCAGCTGCATTCACACACCAGGTCTAGCTCTTGCAGGCGGCGGTAGACGTTCCACCGATTTACCCGGTCTAGCTCAACTACGGTCTTGGCTTGGGCAATGGCTTGAAGATCTGGCCCGGACTCGGCGTAGTCTGACTTTAAAGCTTGCATATTAACTCGACTGACTCTCCATAGTGGCGACCCCAAGAGGCCTGAACTTATTGAAATTGACTCTGAACTAGGCGATCGCAGGTACCGAGGGGGCAGGCAAGTCAGCGGCTAAAGTTCCCCACCAGCAAGCGTCTCAGCACGTTTTAATAAAATTTTTCGCTCAGCTCTAGCCGGACATGGGCTGTTATCGCTATTGACTCTCGTTACTACTAACATACCCAAGCTCTAGTATTAATGCAACAGATTTTCAATAAGAACACGCTGTTGCAACCCGCCCGGCGGGCCGTTGGGCACTCCAGACACAGCATGAGTCGGCCAGACCGGTAGAATTTGCTTAACGAGCAGCTTCTGCGATCGCCCAACCATGCCCTCCCCCCCAAAAGCCACCGACCTTCGCGCCACGCTAGTGCAGTCTTACCAAAAGCTCACCGAGCCAGAGCAAGAGCTGGTGCAGCTGTACTCCATTATTTATGCCCCGGTAGGCAAGGTAAAGCTGCTTGACTGCCTCAACCTCTATTTAGAGAGCGCTCAAAAACCCACCATTGCTGGGCCGCATCTGCTCAATCCGCGCCTTGCCCGCCTCAACGGTAAGCGCCTGCTGGTTACCCACAGCACCTACGGCCCCCAGTGCAACCCTTTGCTGGCCGAAGTTGCCACCCGCGATGCCATTTATCAAGGTCGCTTCGAGCCTATGGTCAAGGCGGTGCAGACCAAATTGCCAATTCGCACCCACGGCTGGAACCAGAGCCTGCGCTATTTTCAAACCGAGGACGAATTTCTGCGCGAGGTGCGCATTGGCCTCTACCGCCGCGACTGGAACTACATCGAGCAGCAGTTTGAGGCCTACTACAGCAACCCCTACGCCTCGGGCCGCATTTCGATGGCGCAGGTGTTTGAGCTGATCTGCAACAATCCCTTCGATCGCGACTGGTTTTTGGGCCTCAAGCAAGACCCCGACCTCTACGAAGCCGCCCTGGGCAACCTCTGCCTCAACTCGCTGATGGCCCTGACCCCAGCGGCAGAACCCGTGGCCCTGCTCCACGACGAATGTACCCAGGCAGGTTCGACCGTCTCTGACAACCTAAAAGGCATCTGGATTGAGCAGCTGATCGCCCAGGGGCGGCTGGGGGAGGCCGATACCGCCCTGCAAGACTTCGCCGACGAAGACCCGATTGAGGTACTGCTGCACCAGAGCTGGCTGAGCTGCCTGCGGGGCGACTACGACCACACCATTCAAGCGGGCGCTGTCGCCCTCAAGCTGCTCAAAAAGAGCACCGGCAAGCGCAAAATCTACTTCGACACCGTACCCGGCCTGTTTCTGGTGCTGGCCCTGATCCAGGCTGGCTCCATTGCCACCCTCAAAGAGGCCGAGGGCTATGCCCACACGGTTGCCGAGCAGGGCTACCGCCACTGGATGAGCGTGATCTACAGCTGCCTGGAGAAAGTTGCCCAGGTCTTGCAGGGCAACTCAGCGGCGAAGCGCTACCTGACCACCACCCCCGTCAGCAGCCTCGACCACGCCAACAGCTTTGAAACCCTGATCGACATGCTGTGTCTTTACTGGGTCGATCTGGAGAATGCCAGGGAACGGCTGCCCGACATTGCCAAAGAGGTTTACCAAGCCGCCACCGCCGCCGGGTACGACTGGTTTGCCCTCGAAACTGCCGAGCTGCTGTCCCGACTGACCGACGATGAGACCTACGCCCAAACCGTCGCCGAACTGCGCCAAAAAACCGGCATTCGCCCCCTAATCGACATTATCAGCCCCAAACAGCCCTGGGAGCTGTCGCTGACGGCGCTGATGGGCCTCAACCCCACCCCGGCATCTTCATCGACCCCGGCGGCCCCCTCCAGCGAGTATCGTCTGGCCTGGTTTTTGACCATCTATTCCACCGAGACCTGGATGCTGCAGCCCAAGGAGCAAAAGATCAGCGTCAAGGGCGGCTGGAGCAAAGGCCGCGCGATCGCCCTCAAGCGCCTCAAGTACGAGGCCGATAAACTCGGCTACCTCACCCCCCAGGACCGCGACATCTGCACCCACCTCACCAGCGACCCCTACAGCTACGGCTACGACAACTACACCTTTAAGCACCAGGCGCTGCTGGCCCTCGTCGGTCACCCGCTGGTGTTTTGGGAAGACTCGCCCACGACTCGGGTGGATGTAGTGAAGGGAGAACCGGCCCTGCTGGTGCGCCAAACCCGATCGGGCAAGCTGGCGATTTCGCTGACCCCAGAGGTGGCGGGCAAAAATGCGATCGCCCTGGTCAAAGAAACTCCCACCCGGCTCAAGGTGGTCGAGTTTACCGCTCAGCACCACCGCATCGCCGAAGTGCTGGGGCCAAAGAATGCTCTGGAGGTGCCCGAAAGCGCCAAAGATCAGGTGCTCGCCGCCATCAACGCCGTCGCAGGCCTGGTCACCGTACACTCCGACATTGGTGGTGGCGTGGCCGATGCTGAAGAAGTTGCCGCCCAGCCCCAGCCCCACCTGCACCTGCTGCCCGCGGGCGAAGGGCTCAAAGTTTCGTTGCTGACCCGGCCCTTTGGCGACGACGGCCCCTACTACCGCCCCGGTACCGGCGGCGAAATGGTGATCGCCGACATTGACGGTCGCCGCCTGCAAACCCACCGCAACTTAAAAGAAGAGAAAAAACTGGCCCGCGCCGTCGAAACCGCCTGCCCCACCCTGCAGCGCCTGGAGGATGAAGCAGGCGAGTGGCTAATCAACGACCCCGAAGCCTGCCTGGAGCTGCTGATGGAGATTCAGGAGGTAGGCGACCTGGCCGTGGTGGAATGGCCCGAGGGCGAAACAATGCGGATCGCCAACCGGGTCAGCCTCAGCAACTTTAAAATTCAGATTCAGCGCCAGCGCGACTGGTTTGCCGCCAGCGGCGAGCTGCAAATCAGCGATGACGAGGTGCTGGGCATGCAGCAGCTGATGGCGCTGATGGAGGCGTCTCCCAGTCGGTTTATTAAGCTGGCCGACGGGCAGTTTCTTGCCCTCACCCAGGAGTTTCGCAAGCGCCTTGACGACCTGCGGGCCTATTCCGAAACCAGCGGCGACGGCGTGCGCTTTCATCCCCTGGCCTCGCTGGCGATGGAAGACTGGATCGACGAGGTGGGCCAGCTCAAGACCGATAAGCACTGGAAAGACCACCTCAAACGCCTCAAAGAGGCCAAAGATCTGCAGCCCGAGCTGCCCTCCACGTTGCAGGCCGAGCTGCGCGACTACCAAATTGAGGGCTTTAACTGGCTGGCGCGGCTGGCCCACTGGGGTGTAGGAGCCTGCCTGGCCGACGATATGGGCCTGGGCAAAACCCTGCAGGCCCTGGCGGTGATTCTCACCCGCGCCCCCGAGGGGCCGACGCTGATTGTCGCGCCCACCTCGGTGTGCATGAACTGGATTAGCGAAGCCGAGAAGTTTGCGCCGACGCTCAACCCGATACAGTTTGGCACGGGCGATCGCCAAAAAATTCTCGATCACCTTCAGCCCTTTGACCTGGTGGTATGTAGCTACGGCCTCTTGCAGCAGGATGATGTCGCCAAAATGCTGGCCCAGGTCACCTGGCAGACCATCGTGCTCGACGAAGCCCAGGCGATTAAAAACTCTGCCACCAAGCGATCGAAGGCGGCGATGAAGCTCCAGGGCGGCTTCAAAATTCTCACCACTGGCACCCCGATCGAAAACCACCTGGGCGAACTGTGGAACCTGTTTCGCTTCATCAACCCCGGCCTGCTGGGGTCACAGGATCAGTTTAGCCAGCGGTTTGCCAATGCGATCGAGCGCAACCAGGACAAAGCCGCCCGCAACCGGCTCAAAAAGCTGATTCAGCCCTTCATTCTGCGACGCACCAAGACCCAGGTGCTCGACGAACTGCCCGCCCGCACGGAAATTACCCTTCAGGTGGAACTCAGCGCCCAGGAAATGGCCTTCTACGAAGCGCTGCGGCGAGAGGCCGTGGAAAAACTGGCCGACCCCACCATCGAATCGGGCACCAAACACCTGCAGGTGCTGGCCGAAATTATGAAGCTGCGCCGCGCCTGCTGCAATACTCGCCTGGTTAAGGGCAAAACCGCCCTGCCCAGCGCTAAGCTCGAAACCTTTGGCGAGATTATGGAAGAGCTGCTAGAAAACAACCACAAAGCGCTGGTCTTTAGCCAGTTTGTCGATCACCTGAGCATTCTGCGGGAGTTTCTAGACGGCCAAAAGGTCAGCTACCAGTACCTCGACGGCAGCACCCCTACCAAGGAGCGCAAGAAGCGAGTCGATGCCTTTCAGGCGGGCGAGGGCGATGTGTTTTTGATCAGCCTGAAGGCGGGGGGCACCGGGCTGAATTTGACGGCGGCAGACTACGTGATTCACATGGACCCGTGGTGGAACCCGGCGGTGGAAGATCAGGCCAGCGATCGCGCCCACCGCATCGGTCAGCTGCGCCCGGTTACTATCTATCGCCTGGTGGCCAAAAACACGATCGAAGAGAAGATTGTGGACCTGCACAAGCAAAAGCGCGACCTGGCCGACGGCCTGCTAGAAGGGGCCGACATGAGCGGCAAGATCTCCACCGAGCAACTGCTGCAGCTGATTAGTGAGGGGTAGGAAGCTGAGTCCGTGAAACCGGGTTGCCGTAGTTGAAACCCAAGATTTTGGCTTTTCGTAGAGAAACCCAGTTTCTAACCTCGCCAATTTGTTTCCTAAGGCGCATGTGTGACGGTCTAGGCACTTGCTAGTCGGGGGAAACGCTCTGGGTGTTGGATGATTTCAAGGGAGAGATCGACATCGAGATCGGGCCAGTAGAGATGGCCGGGGTGGGGCTCTTCTAGGTTAAAGATGTGCTTAATGGGTGCGTCTTTGAACCAGGGGAATTGGTCGTAGGGTAAGAAATACTCGCGATCGCCGCAAAGCAGCCACAGACCGTTTGGGGAGATATTGCTAATCTCTGCCGGGGAAGTAACGGTTCCATGCATTTCTGAAGTCGTCATAGTAATCCTCGATTAGCTTCTCTACCTGCTTTAGCTGTACCCGTGAAAGTTTGTAGTTTGTGGCTAATTCTATCTCTGGCTCTAGCCAAAATTTAGCTTCGCCATCAGCACAGGCGACATGGATATGGACTCGGCTTTCTTCTCTAGAGAAGAAATAGAAACGATAGGCTCCGATTTTTAGAACCGTAGGCATAGGTTTACTATCCATCGCTTCGAAAGCACCGATGAGCGTAGCATGGGCTTTAACTGCTTCAGAAAAAGACGTGCGAACATTGACTCTATTATCGCATTAACCGATAAACAAGGCTTTGGCCAGTTCGCCTAGTCCGTTCAACGACCAATCGCAAAACTGGGGCAGCGACCTGGGGGGACAGCCATTGCCAACAAAAGGCTATAGAGAATGGCCTAACCATTGTGGTGACAACTGTAGGGGTCACACCGCTCGTTGGTCAGAAGATAGACGGTTTGGCCAAAAGATGGCAAGAATCACTTCAAATCTCAAATTCTGTCATTTCCTGCCAGGCGGCCTGAGGGTGCTAGCAGGGCTGAACCACATCTTGTCTCTGGTGTGTCTTTTTTTGTAAATGTGCTTGATTTAGCAGAAATTCTTAGCCATTAAAAATATCTGGTCTTTGTGATATTTCGCAAACTTTCTATGGTCTTGATCTGATTATTTTCTTAAAAGACTGGTCATTGCCCTGGGCTTCATCGCAGAATGGCTAGGCACAGTCTATGCTTGTCCCTGTTTGAGTTCCTTCCTTTGCTCGATAAATCAATGACCCTAACCCAACCGCCCCAAGCCCAAGGTCTCTACCACCCGCAGTACGAGCACGATGCCTGCGGCGTTGGCTTCATCGTCCATATGAAAGGCGCACAGTCGCACAGCATTGTGCAGCAGGGGTTAACCATTCTGGTCAACCTGGAACACCGGGGCGCGGTCGGGGCCGAAGCCAATACCGGCGACGGAGCGGGCATTTTGCTGCAAATGCCCCACAAGTTTATGGCCAAGGTGGCGGCGGCAGAGGGCATTACTCTACCGGCACCGGGGCAGTACGGGGTGGGGTTCTTCTTCTCGTCGCCGAATGCGGGCGATCGCGCCAAGGGTCGCCAGGTCTTTGAGCAGATCGCCGCTGAGGAAGGCCAAAAGGTGCTGGGCTGGCGCGATGTGCCCACCGACAACGGCTCGCTAGGGGAAACGGCCAAGGCCAGCGAACCCTTCATGCAGCAGGTATTCATTCAGCGATCTGGCGATCTGGCCGACGATCTGGCCTTTGAGCGCAAGCTTTACATCATTCGCAAGCGGGCTCACTCCGCCATTAACTCTACCGGGATTGACCCCTATCTGTACGCTACCAGCTTCTCCTGCCGCACGGTGGTCTACAAGGGTATGCTCACCCCCGATCAGGTGGGGCTGTACTTCCCTGATCTGGCCGACAGCGATATGGAAAGCGCCCTGGCCCTGGTGCACTCGCGCTTTAGCACCAACACCTTCCCCAGCTGGGAGCGGGCCCACCCCTACCGCTACGTGGCCCACAACGGCGAAATCAACACCCTGCGCGGCAACATCAACTGGATGTACGCCCGCCAGTCGATGTTTGAGTCGGAGCTATTTGGTGGCGACCTCGATCGCGCCCAGCCGCTGATCAACAAAGAGGGCAGCGACTCCGGCATTTTTGACAACACGCTGGAGCTGATGACCCTGGCGGGCCGCTCGCTGCCCCACGCCGTCATGATGATGGTGCCCGAACCCTGGACGGCCCACGAGTCGATGAGCGCCGAGAAAAAGGCTTTCTACGAATACCACGCCTGCCTGATGGAACCCTGGGATGGGCCTGCTGCGATCGCCTTCACCGATGGCACCATGATGGGCGCGGTGCTCGATCGCAACGGTCTGCGCCCCTCCCGCTACACAGTGACCAAGGATGACCTGGTGATCATGGCTTCCGAAGCGGGCGTGCTGCCCATTGCCCCCGAAAACGTCGCCTACAAGGGCCGACTGGAGCCAGGCCGCATGTTCCTGGTGAATATGGAGGAGGGCCGCATCGTCTCCGACGAAGAGATCAAGCACCAGATCGCCGCCGAACAGCCCTACCGTGATTGGCTCGATCAGCACCTGGTAAAACTGGCGGATTTGCCCCACCCATCCACCCATCCATCCGCCCACCCATCCACCCACCTACCCACCCTCCAGACCGCCTTTGGCTATACCTTCGAGGAACTGCGCCTGCTGCTGAAGCCAATGGCCGAAAACGGGGTCGAGGCGATCGGCGCGATGGGTACCGACACGCCGCTGCCCGTGCTCTCCAACAAGCCCCGGCTGCTGTACGACTACTTTCATCAGCTGTTTGCCCAGGTCACCAATCCGCCCATCGACTCCATTCGCGAGGCGATCATTACCTCCGCCGACACCACCATCGGCAGCGAGCGCAACCTGCTCAAGCCTGAGCCAGAGAGCTGTCGGCTGATCAACCTGAAGACGCCGATCATCACCAATGCGGAGCTGGCGAAGCTGAAGCAGGCGGGCGATCGCGGCTTCCCCTCGATAACGCTGCCGATCGTCTTCCCAGCTGCCGAGGGAGAAGCGGGGCTGAAAGCGGCCCTGGAGGGAATCTTTGCGGCGGCGGATGAGGCGATTGCTGATGGAACGAGCCTGATCATTTTGAGCGATCGCACCCTCGACGCCACCCACGCCCCCATCCCCGCCCTGCTGGCCGTAGCGGGCCTGCACCACCACCTGATTCGCAACGGCAGCCGCACCCGCGTCGGCCTGGTGCTAGAGTCGGGCGAACCCCGCGAAGTCCACCACTTCGCCACCCTAATCGGCTACGGCTGCGGCGCGATCAACCCCTACCTGGTGTTCGACACCTTCGAGGGCATGATCGCCGACCAGCTGCTGCCACCGATGGAGCTGGAGAAAGCCTGCCAGAACTTCATCAAGGCCGTTACCAAGGGCGTGATCAAAATCGCCTCCAAGATCGGCATTTCCACTATTCAGAGCTATCGTGGCGCGCAGATCTTTGAGGCCCTAGGCCTCAACCACGCTGTGGTTGACCAGTACTTCACCTGGACGGCCTCCCGCATTCAGGGCGTGGGGCTGGATGTCTTGGCCGAGGAAGCCCTCAAGCGCCACCGCCACGCCTTCCCCGATCGCCCCACGGCCCACCCCACCCTCGATGTCGGCGGCGACTACCAGTGGCGCAAAGAAGGCGAAGCCCACCTGTTTAGCCCCGAAATCATCCATTCCCTGCAAAAAGCGGTACGAACGGGCGATTACGAGGCCTACAAGCGCTACGCCGCCCTGGTCAACGAGCAGGAGAAGCAGCTGTTCCGCCTGCGCGACCTGCTGCAATTCAAGCAGCGCGAACCAATTCCCCTCGACGAGGTAGAACCCGTGGAGGCCATCACCCGGCGGTTCAAGACCGGGGCGATGAGCTACGGGTCGATTTCAAAAGAAGCCCACGAAGCGCTGGCGATCGCCATGAACCGCCTCGGCGGCAAGTCCAACACGGGCGAAGGCGGCGAAGATCCCGAGCGCTACACCTGGACCAACGAAAAGGGCGACTCTAAAAACAGCGCCATCAAGCAGGTGGCCTCGGGTCGCTTCGGCGTCACCAGCCTCTACCTCTCCCAGGCCAAAGAGCTGCAAATCAAAATGGCCCAGGGGGCAAAACCGGGCGAAGGTGGGCAATTACCGGGCCGCAAAGTCTACCCCTGGATTGCCAAGACCCGCCACTCCACCCCCGGCGTGGGCCTGATTTCGCCGCCGCCCCACCACGACATCTACTCCATCGAAGACCTGGCCGAGCTAATTCACGACCTCAAGAATGCCAACCGCGAGGCCCGCGTCAACGTCAAGCTGGTATCTGAAGTGGGGGTCGGCACCATCGCCGCCGGGGTGGCCAAGGCCCACGCCGATGTCATCCTCATCGCTGGGTTCGACGGCGGCACCGGGGCTTCTCCCCAAACTTCCATTAAGCACGCCGGGCTGCCCTGGGAGCTGGGCCTGGCCGAAACCCACCAAACCCTGGTGATGAACAACCTGCGCAGCCGGGTGGTGGTCGAAACCGACGGCCAAATGAAAACGGGCCGCGACGTTGTGATCGCCGCCCTGCTGGGGGCCGAAGAGTTTGGCTTCTCCACCGCACCCCTGGTCTCCATGGGCTGCATCATGATGCGGGTCTGCCACCTCAACACCTGCCCTGTTGGCGTCGCCACCCAGGATCCTGAACTGCGCAAGCACTTCATGGGCGACCCCGACCACGTGGTCAACTTCATGACCTTCATCGCCCAGGATATGCGCGAACTCATGGCCGAGCTGGGCTTCCGCACCCTGGATGAAATGGTGGGCCGCACCGATGTGCTAGAGCCGAAAGCCGCGATCGCCCACTGGAAGGCCAAGGGTCTTGACCTCTCCCCCATCCTCCACCAGCCGGAAGCTGGCCCCGAGGTGGGCCGCTACTGCCAGATGGCCCAAGACCACGGTCTGGAGAAGTCGCTGGATATGACTACCCTGCTGGATCTGTGCGAACCTGCGATCGCACGCGGTGAAAAGGTCAGCGCCACCCTGCCGATCCAGAACGTCAATCGCGTCGTCGGTACCATCCTCGGCAACGAGATCACCAAGCGCCACTGGGAAGGACTGCCGGAAGACACCGTTCACCTCCACTTCCAGGGCAGCGCCGGGCAGAGTTTTGGAGCCTTTGTGCCCAGGGGCGTCACCCTGGAGCTGGAAGGCGAGGCCAACGACTACCTGGGCAAGGGCCTCAGCGGCGGCAAGCTGATCGTCTACCCGCCCAAACAGTCCACCTTTGTGCCTGCCGAAAACATCATCACCGGCAATGTGGCTTTCTACGGAGCCACCAGCGGGGAAGCCTACATCTGCGGCCTGGCGGGCGAGCGCTTCTGCGTGCGCAACTCTGGGGTGACAGCGGTAGTCGAAGGCGTCGGCGACCACGCCTGCGAATACATGACCGGCGGTAAGGCGATCGTGCTGGGGTTAACCGGGCGCAACTTCGCCGCAGGCATGAGCGGCGGCGTCGCCTATGTGCTGGATGAGGCAGGCGATTTCGCTACCCGCTGCAACACCGAAATGGTGGACCTGGAGCGGCTGGAGGAACCCGAAGAAATTCGCGACCTGCAAGAGCTGATCCAGCGCCACGTCGACTACACCCAGAGCAAGCGGGGGCTGAGTCTGCTAGAAGACTGGGAGAACACCGTGCCCAAGTTTGTGAAGGTGATGCCCCGCGACTACAAGCGGGTGCTGCAACATATCCAAAAAGCCATGGCCGATGGATTGACTGGTGATGATGCCCTCACCGCCGCCTTCGAGGAAAACGCCCGTGACACCGCCCGCATCGGCGGAAGTTAACCGTAGGGTGCATAGCGCAGGGGCGCGGCTCTGCCTACGCAGCTCATAACCCCGACCAATCACCCCAGATTGCGCTTTTGAGCCGCAATGCACCGCATGAGAAACCAAACCTTGCATCATGGTGCATTGCTTCGCGCTGGCAGAGCCTCGCCTTAGCGTTATGCACCCTACAGATCCCTTTTAATTAACCACCTGCAAGACAACCACCATGGGAAAACCGACTGGCTTTATGGAATACCTGCGGGAAGTGGCGCAAGAAGTCGCCCCCGCCGATCGCATTCGCAACTGGGACGAGTTTCACCTCCATATGCCGGAGGAAAACCTCCGCACCCAGGGAGCGCGCTGCATGGACTGCGGCACACCCTTCTGCCACACCGGCATGACTATCAGCGGCATGGCCAGCGGCTGCCCCATCAACAACCTGATCCCTGAATGGAACGATCTGGTGTATCGGGGTCTGTGGGAAGAAGCCCTCGATCGCCTGCACAAGACCAACAACTTCCCTGAGTTCACCGGACGCGTCTGCCCCGCCCCCTGCGAGGGCTCCTGCGTACTGGGCATCACCAGCCCCCCGGTGACGATTAAGAATATTGAGTATTCGATCGCCGAAAAGGGCTGGGAGTCGGGCTGGATCACCCCCAACCCGCCCCAGCAGCGCACCGGCAAAAAGGTAGCGGTAATTGGCTCTGGCCCGGCTGGCCTCGCCGCCGCCGCCCAGCTCAACTCAGCGGGCCACTGGGTGACGGTGTACGAGCGGGCCGATCGCCCCGGCGGGCTGCTGATGTACGGCATCCCCAACATGAAGCTGGACAAGAAAGAAGTCGTCCAGCGGCGGCTGGATGTACTGGAAGCCGAGGGCGTCACCTTTGTGTGCAACACCGAAGTGGGCAAGGACATTTCGGCGGAAAATCTGCTCAAAGAGTTCGATTCGGTGGTGCTCTGCACCGGCTCTACCCGCCCCCGCGACTTGCCGATTGAGGGGCGCGAGCTGAAGGGCATTCACTTTGCGATGGAATTTCTCACCGCCAACACCCAGGCGGTACTGGATGGCTACCCCGGCAACGACTACATCTCGGCAGCAAACAAAGACGTGGTGATCATCGGCGGCGGCGACACGGGTACCGACTGCGTGGGCACCTCCATTCGCCACGGCTGCAACAGCGTTACCCAGGTGGAGATTATGCCCCAGCCGCCGGAGACCCGCTCTGCGGCGAACCCCTGGCCCGAGTGGCCCAAGGTCTACAAGATGGACTACGGCCAGGAAGAAGCCGCCGCCATGTTTGGCAGCGACCCCCGCGCCTATCTAACCACCGCTACCAAATTCGAGAGCGACGAGCAGGGCAACGTGAGGGCCGTTCACACGGTGCAGATTCAGTGGGGCAAAGACGAAAACGGGCGCTTTGTGCCGCAGAATGTGCCCGGCACTGAGAAGGTGATTCCGGCGCAGCTGGTGCTGCTGGCGATGGGCTTTTTAGGTCCCGAGCAGCCGCTGCTGGATGCCCTGGGGCTGGAGAAAGACGGTCGCAGCAATGTGAAGGCCGAGCACGAGCAGTACACCACGTCGATTCCGGGGGTGTTTGCGGCGGGGGATTGTCGGCGGGGCCAGAGTCTGGTGGTGTGGGCTATCAATGAGGGTAGAGGGGCGGCAAGAGAGTGCGATCGCTACCTGATGGGCACCACTGAGTTGCCCTAGCCCATGCAGTTTGAGTGGGACGACCGAAAAAATGAAATCAACATCGGCAAGCATGGGTTCGACTTCGCAGACGCGTATCGAATCTTTGACTTGCCGTTGTTAGTCGAGCTAGATGAGCGCGATGATTATGGTGAAGACCGGTGGATAGGCATTGGGTTGCTGGATGGTCGCGTTATTGTGATCGTATTCACAGAGCCAACGGCAAATACTATTCGCGTCATTTCTCTAAGAAAGGCACTCTCGCATGAACGAAAGCGCTATGAACAATACCTCCAAGACCGACTGGGCTAGGATCGACGCCATGACCGATGATGACATCGACACGTCAGACATTCCGCCGCTGGATGAAGCCTTTTTTGCAAAAGCAAAGCTACGAATGCCTCAATCAACGGCTTCTAAGGTCACTGTGTCCGTTGATGCCGAAACCTTAAGCTGGTTTCAATCTCAAGGAGAAGGCGCAGAGCAACATATGGCAGCAGCTCTCAGAATCTATGCCGAATCTCAAAAGCAAGCTGCTCTGCTGCATGGACAAACCTAATCACAGCCGAAACGATTGATCTATGGACAGACTAGAAATCCTGAAAGTATCTGACCAGGCTAACTGGGACTATGACGACGAAGCGGATGTCTTGTACCTTTCGGTGGGTGAACCTCGCCAGGCGGTTGGAGTCGATATTGGCGATGGCGTGGTGCTTCGCTATGACGAAGCAACCCAGGAAGTTGTTGGACTAACGGTGGTTGGCTTGCGGGCCAAGCTTGCAAAAGCACCTTAGCTGCGGTAACAACCATATGATAGGCGCGATTTGCTTTGCTCACGTTCTAGGCAGTTTCATCGTAATGGGCATAGCCTAATGCCCTTGTGTTTACTGCTGATATGAAGATAATTCAACCAAACATCAAGATTAAGCTATGCAGGTAGGGCGTTCCGGTCTATTGCTGGGCATATTGTAGATAGTAATAGTGTGTCCCCATATGTACCCAGTACCGCATCAAGTCTCTACCCTAAAAATTGCATGAGTCCGAAGAAGCCGTCAAATCGCCGCAAACCGGCGAACATCAGCCAAATTCGAGCACAAATTCGCAAATTAGCAAGCTTGCACAATTATGATGAGCAGGTTTTATTGGGCTTTGCTGAATTTGTGCATGGTGGAAAGTTCAAGGAAATTGAACCGAGTTTGAGCGAATTGAAGGAATCAGTTTGCCAAGCATTTAACTGTCCTGATTACAAATCTCTCAAGAAAAATAAGGCGTTTAAGCTAGCTACCGCCGGACGTGGCTTCAACTTCAGCTATAAAGATTCATGGCTGACGCTCTATCGCGAATGGGTGCGAGTACCTGAAAACGAGCGGAATGAAATTGGACCAAATACCATCAATGGGATTGACGTACTCAAAAACTTTCGTCCCTGGCAGGTATTCCAACTCGATCCCAAAACTGCCACTACTGATGACATAAATACAGCCTTTCGTCAGTTAGCAAAAAAACATCACCCTGATGCTGGCGGAGATCGCAAAGTTTTTGAAGAGCTTCAAAAAATGCGAGACTCCTTACTTTTACTACGCTAAGTGTTTTACGTGAGTATTTGAAATGCCAGCAGCACAACGAAAACACATTCTTTTGTCAGACCAAGAAACGGCAGGCATATTAAGAATTAACACAAAGAAACTCTATAAGATCTGCGATTTCTTCGACAGCAAAGTTGATGATGAATGGGATCTAATTGAGGGAGAGCATTTTGAGTGGGTGCGGAAAGATGTAAAAAAACGCCAATTTTACGAAGCAGGAGCTGTAGCACTCGCAAAATATCTTCAGGAAGCTGAAACGCAAGGATTCCTCGCTAGCTTAGTGGACGAAGTACTAGAAGCCTTTACCCACCGCCGAAAAAGAATACGTCGTCACTTGGTCAGAAGACAAGTCTCTATCGAATTTGCCAGTTTGGATGATGCAAGTTTGACGCCTGACTTAGTTTTTCTAGAAAGGCCTAAGATCATTCGTATTTTGCGTACAAATGGCAAAGGGGTAAATGCATCAATTAAGCGGATACAGAATAATGATAGTTTGGAAGGGCAGGAGCAGCTAAAACCTGGAAAACATTTCAATCTTATAGACGAAAACCAATACTGGAGCCAAATTGGGATTGTCAGTTTAGCTCAAGATATGTCTCGCAATCATGAGAAAAGATCACGAGCATCCCGCAAGGCTTGGACAGACACCGTATTTGAAGAAATTGAAGATGCAATTCAAGAGCAAAGAAAATATTTAGAATCATCTGAAAGTCGAATAAAAAAGGCCATGGAAAAGGCCAAAAGAATTGCCGAAAACACTTGTCAAGTTTCTCTGCAAAAGCGTACTGCTTCTAAACCTTTTGATCTCCACGTTCATCATCTGTTTGATCGCAGTTCAAGACCTGACCTGGCAGATGTGTTGGACAATTTGCTTGTCATGCATTCTGAGATACATTGCGGTTTTCATAAATGGCATGGCAGTGAGAGTTGCACACCAAAAGATTTTATTGAGTATCTATTCCATGCAGAAGGAAGCAGGTTTGAAACACAGCGAAGCACTAGAAATCTTGATGCGTTAGTCATTAAACTAGAAAGGATTCAGTCATTTTATGAAAATCACTATCAAATGCCTCAGTAGTTATATGATGTGAGTTGGTTTTCAGTTTTACTGACAGGTTCATCTAGGCTCACAGCTTTGAGAGCTGCAAGTGAGTGGCAAAATAGAAGAGTGATGCAGCAGAGCAGCTGGGTTATTGAGCATGCTTCAGGTATTCCCGAACTAACAACCTGCTATCCTCTTTAACTCATGGAGATAACCAGCCTTATGAATAGCTCTCCGAAACTGTTAGACGTTGTAGCCCTAACGGTTGACCTCCCTCAATACAACCTATGGAGAGGGCAGGTTGGCACAGTAGTTGAGACTTTAGCCAGTGGGTCAGCTTTTGAAGTCGAGTTCAGCGATCGCGAAGGCCGCACCTACGAATCTTTAGGATTGCGGCAAAACCAAATCATGGTTTTACATTTTGAACCTGCACCCCCTGACCCTAAAGCCGAAATGGCTACGGTTTAGTCCTCAGCCTCATCGGCTTCAAAGGCTTTACATCCCTGATGTTCAAAGGTCAGCAAACCTGCTCTAGGGCTGGCAGGGTCAGCACATACTCCCCAATCCATGCCCAGTTGCCCCTCTAACGGCAGAAAATACTTGCAGCCACAAGAACAATCGGGTCCCCAGTCATCATCACGATCGCGACGACCATAGGGCTCAAAGTCGCTGGGTAGGTACTGCACCATCTGTAGAAGGTGCTGATGCAATTCAGACATGGGGCTTCACTGCGATTGACACAACACAAACGGCCCGATTAGCTCTACCCCTGTGCTCGGCTCATGAGCACTACGGACGATCGCGCCCCGACCGGGTAGCGATCGCTCTCAAACAGCGGCGCTTCTTCGGGGTAGCAAAAGTCTCTGGGTGGTGCCACCGACGTATCGACAATGCGGTGCCAGCGGTCATGCGGCCCCAGCCCCGGCAGCTCAAACATCAGCGGTTCCCAGTAGGCGTTGAGCATGACGTGAATTTGCTCCTTGGCGTCCGGGTAGCGCAGGGTAAAGGCTAAAGTGTGGGAGTTTTCAGACCAGTCGGGCTGGTTGAGGGTGGGGCCGTGCCAGACAATGTGCGGCTCGTAGTGCCAGGTGGTGGTTACTCGCAGCAGGTGCTCCAGCTGAAACACCTTCAGGTTTTGAATAAAGTGAATCAGCCCCTGGGTAAAGCGCAGCAGGGGCTGTTCTTTCTCCACTGCGTCCCAGTTAAACCAGCTGATCTCGTTGTCCTGGCAGTAGGCGTTGTTGTTGCCGCGCTGGGTGCGGCGCACCTCGTCGCCCATCAGCAGCATGGGGGTGCCCTGGGCCATAAACAGCAGCGTGAGAAAGTTTTTGATCTGCCGCTGGCGCAGCTGATCGACCTCGGGCGGAGCGGAAAGGCCCTCTACGCCACAGTTCCAGCTGTAGTTGGCATCGGTGCCGTCGCGGTTGTGCTCACCGTTGGCCTGGTTGTACTTCTGGTTGTACGAGACCAGGTCGTTGAGGGTAAAGCCGTCGTGGCAGGTGACAAAGTGAATGCTGCGGTTGGGCTCGCGGTTGGGCTTTTGGTAGATGTCGGGGCTGCCCAAAATGCGCGAGGCCAGGTCGGGCACGCAGCCAGTGTCGCCCTTGATAAACTGGCGCACGTGATCGCGGTAGGGGCCATTCCACTCGGCAAAGCGATCGCCGATAAAGCTGCCCACCTGGTACAGTCCCGCCGCATCCCAGGCTTCGGCGATGATCTTGGTACCCGCCAAAATCGGCTCCGACTCAATGTTCCAAAGAATCGGCGGGTCTTCCAGCGGGTTGCCCATCACATCGCGCGACATCACCGAGGCCAGGTCAAAGCGAAAGCCATCCACGTGCATCTCTGACACCCAGTAGCGAAGACTGTCGAGAATCATGCGCCCCACAACAGCGTGGTTGGGCGAGAGCGTGTTGCCGCAGCCGCTGTAGTTAGAGTAGTAGATCGGGTTGTCTTCGAGCATGTAGTAGGTTTTGTTGTCGATGCCCTTGAAGCTCAGGGTGGGGCCTTCGTGGTTACCCTCCGCCGAGTGGTTAAACACCACGTCGAGAATGACCTCAATGCCCGCCTTGTGAAGGGCTTTGACCAGATCGCGAAACTCGTTCACCGGCCCCAGGGGATCCTTGCGCGAGCTGTAGCCCCGGTGGGGGGCAAAAAAGGCCAGGGTACTGTAGCCCCAGTAGTTTTCCAGGCCGGGCATGGCGTCCTGGGTGTCGAACTGGTGAATGGGCAGCAGCTCCACGGCGGTGACGCCCAACTCTTGCAGGTGAGGAATTTTTTCGATCAGCCCCGCGTAGGTGCCCCGCTGCTCGTCGGGCAGCCCCGAGGAAGCGTGACGGGTAAAGCCGCCCACGTGCATTTCGTAGATAACGCTGCTGGAATAGGGAATGTGCAGAGGGCGATCACCCTGCCAGTCGTAGTTGCGGGTATCCACCACCACTCCTTTGAGGGCGGTAGCGCAGTTGTCGCCGGGGCCAATGGCGCGGCTGCGATCGTAGGTGTCATCGCCGACGATGGCGCGGGCGTAGGGGTCGAGCAGCACCTTGGTGGCGTCGAAGCGGTGGCCGTGGGCCGGGTCAAAGGGGCCGTGGACACGGTAGGCATAGATTTGCCCGCTCTTGAGCCCCGGCACAAACAGATGCCAGTAGTAAAAGGTGCGGTTCCACTGCGGATCAAGGGTGATAACTCGGCTGGGTTGGGCCAGGTCGTCGGCATCAAACAGCAGCAGATCGATGCCGGTAGCGTGTTTAGAGTACAGGCAAAAATTGACGCCCACCGCATAAACGGTAGCCCCCAGGGGATAGCTTTGACCAGGCAGAACTTTGGGACTCATAGCGCCACCTATGTGCTGAATGCTGACAGTACCTCTCCACCAGAGATAGCTTGAGCAGGTAAGGCTTTACCTTATCACCGAGAGTTTGCCAGATGCCCAGGCTCAACACTTAGTTAAGCTCTGGGCTGGGGTAGGCTGGGGCCGATCGCTCTAGCTGCCACAGGCCCAGGGGGTCGTCTAAATCCAGCGGCGTCCAGCGGGGCGGGTTGCCCAGGCAGGCTTCGGTGCCAAACAGCGCCTGCCAGTTGCCCTGCCGATGCCCCCAGGCGGTGGCAGAAAAACCGATCCAGCTCTCCCCTTTTAACTCTCTCGCTGAGGAATCAGCCCTTGAGGAATCGCCCCACTGATGCACCAGGACGGCCCAGTTGCCCACCCTGAGGGCCTGCCCCCGCTGCTCGGCCCGCTCCAGACGCCACACCTGCACAGGGCCGGGGTGAATGCGATGCCAGTGCTCCACAAAGGAGCGGAGACTACCCGCGTCATCCTCACAGGTGCCCCGCTCTAAAAAATTGTCGGCATCGAGCCACTGGTAACGGCTGGTGTCGGGCCACTGACGGGGAGTCAGGGCAAAGTGGTGGTGCCAGGTACAGGTGGGTGGATCCCCTGTCCAGCTAAAGATACCGGCAAAGCCCAGCAGGTCGGCGCCAAAGCGCGATCGCCAGTCCATCGCCCGGTATCGCTCCGGCGTCAGCCGCCCGGCAAAGGGAGCGCTGCGCACGTCAGCAAAGTGGGTTTCAGCCTGCATCCACAGAACCGACTGGCTGGTTTCGACAGGGCCTTCGTCAAACTGAATAGAGCGACGCTGCCAGACGCCGAGGAAGGGATTGGAGGGCATAGGGGTAGGCGGGTGGATGGGTAGATGGGTGGATGGGTGGATGGGTGGATGGG
>NZ_JBNXVS010000021.1:0-101577 GCF_050565655.1 Nodosilinea sp. AN01ver1
CGACTCAGGGTGGGTTTGGGGAACCGTAGCAGGGGATGGAGGAGAAAGATGCATAGAGCCTAAGGAAAAGATGAATCAGCCTGAAACTCTAGCATCTTCAGCCTTCCTTGAGAATGAAATGGCCCTGCCTAAAAATCGTTCCTGAAATCGTTCCTGCTATGAAAAGTATCACCTCCCTAAACGGCCCCCTAGTGGCGGAGGGGTTAGTTCCTGCAGAAGCCGTTGCACCCGACCGCGACAGCAGTGCTCTCGTCGCCGATATTGCCGTATCGCCGGAGTGTAGCATTCGTCTCTTTAATGCTGGAGACACCATTTTTACCGAAGGCAGCTCTGCCGATCGCGCCTACATTATTGAGTCGGGCTACGTCGAAATTTTTGTAGGGTCGGGGGAAGACTCTTTGCAGCTCAACGTGCTGGGGCCAGGCGATATTTTTGGTGAGATGGGCATTATCGATGCTGCCCCCCGATCGGCCTCAGCCAAAGCCATTTCTCCCTGCCGCTGCATAGTGGTATCTGCGGCCCAGGTGGCTGAGCGCATAGAGTCATCATCGCCGATGGTGCGGCTGTTTATTTCTATGTCGCTGCACCGCAACCGAGCCTACAATGCCTACCTTAAAGCGCTGGCCACACCTCACATCAGCCTGCCTAGCCCCGCCGTTTCCAAAAAAGCCTACGCTAAAAATCAGCAGTATCAGCAGATTTTAGACGACATCAAACTAGAGGCCGATCTGCAAAATGCGGTGCGCAACGACGAGCTTTTTCTGGTGTACCAGCCGTTGCTAAATTTGCACAATCACAGGGTCATCGGGTTTGAGTCGCTGGTGCGGTGGCAGTGCCCCCAGCGAGGTCTGGTCAACCCTCAGCAGTTTATTGCGCTGGCGGAAGAAACGCCGCTGATTTTGCCCATGGGCGACTGGATATTAGAGCATTCCTGTGCCGATTTGCGGCGGTTTCAAGACCAGCTCGATCGCATTGGCCAGAGAAACACCGATTTTTTTGTTAGCATCAATATTTCGGTGCGGCAGTTTCAGCAGCCCGACTTTTTTGATCGGCTGATGGCCTGCACCCAGCGCCATGGAGTCAGTGCTCAGCAAGTTAAGCTTGAAGTCACCGAGCGCGTCTTTTTAGATGAAATAGAAGCGATCGATTCGATTGGCAAGTGCAGAGCCGCCGGGTTTGAGGTTTCGCTCGACGACTTTGGCACCGGCTACTCCAGTCTCAACTATTTAGAGCGCTGCGAGATTGACTGTCTTAAGATCGACAGGTCATTTATTCAAAAGCTGTGCAGCAGCGATCGCGCCAAAATTTTAGTCAGCGCGATTATCGATATCGCTCGGCAGCTGGGCTTGCCCACCGTAGCCGAAGGTATTGAAACCCCGGCCCAGATGGCCGCCCTACAGGCCATGGGCTGCGATATTGGTCAGGGGTTTTTGTTCAGCCATCCCCTGCCGCTGACTGAGGCGCTAGGGCTGGTGGGCCAGCCCCTGGCGATCGCCCCGGTTAACCTCGCCTAGATCGACCGGCGGCGATCGCCACCTGGCGGGTCGGCAACAGGCTGCGCTGGGCCAGATAGTCTTGCAGCTGGCGGGGCGTCATCTTGCACAGGTCTTTGGCCAGTTCTTGCACCTGGAGTCGCCCGTTTGCCCCCGCCAAACAGTCGCGCAAAATACCTAAAATCTGCGGCTCTGCCACCAGCACCAGGGTGTTGAGTTCGTAGGCTGTTGCCAGAGATTCCATCTGCGCCGCGATCGCCTGGGCAAATCGGCGCTCAAATTCCACCAAATGATTTCCTCTGTGGTCGTCGTAGCTGTGGCCGCCGCCGCCGCTGCCCCGGTTGCGGCCCGTTTTGGTATTGGCCCACAGGTCTTGGCCTGCCATCTCTATGGCTGGGTTGAGGAGTTCGCAACGTTCGGTCAGGTCAGGACCAGACTCTAACTCGGGGGCGGCCAGGGGTTCTAGCGTTAAGAACCGGGCTTTGGCACCATCCACTACGGCTACGAGGAAGCGAGTCATAGGATCTCCGTTGCTATTAGATTTGGGGTGATCCTAACAACTCGACTGGGGCCTTTGGGGAGCCTGCACAAAGGTTAATTTTGGTTCAAGAAGAGTTAAAAAATGGTGCATTCCATCGCACTGTCTGTTTTTGTTAATGCGGTTTGCCGTTGATTTGGTTGGCGTTTTATTAATTAACATGAAGGCTATTCATCTTCACCGCTCGACAAAATGCGTTGACCCTCTGGTACTGCTGTTTAGAATATCGCCTATGCTCATCCGCACCGCCCAGCCCAGCGACATCGAAACGCTCTTTGACATCCGCACCAGCGTGGTTGAAAATTACCAATCGCGAGAAGAGATTGCCGCCCTGGGCATTACCCCAGCGTCGGTAGCCGCCATGCTAGCCACCGACTGCTGCGCCTGGATCGCGGAGGTAGGCGATCGCCCCATCGGCTTCGGCGAGTTTGACCACGCCTACAGGTCGAGGTTCATTCGCTAACGCATCAATTTGGGGCTTGAGTCGCTGCTGGTCTTGGGGTGGCAGGGCTTTGAATTGTTTTGCGGCGGGCTTTGCAAACTCGATGCGGTAGGTCATAGTCCTACATCTGCCTGAAGACTCTCCCATGAAACTGTGCCTTCAGTCGCGATGGATGCCAGGGCTTGCCGAGCGTCTAACAAATCGACCGTATCATCTGCCTGTTTAGCCTTCAAAAATTGCACAAAATCTAACAACTCAACGAGCAATGGTTCTGAAGCATCATCAAGTTCTTTAATCAGGAGTTCTTTGAGTGTCATGGGTTTAGACATTTGTGCCAGTATTTACAGTCTAACTTTTCGGCAGTTCCACAGATTGGCATGAGGTCTAAGCGCTATAGCAGCAGCGCCGCTCGCTCGGCCAGGCTCGATCGCTCCCCTTTGGTCAGGCTGATGTGGCCCGCCAGGGCTTCACCCTTGAAGCGCTCGATCACGTAGGTGAGGCCGTTGCTAGAGGCATCGACGTAGGGGTTGTCGATCTGCTCGGGGTCGCCCGTGAGAATAATTTTGGTGCCCTCTCCAGCGCGGGTGAGAATGGTTTTGACCTCGTGGGGAGTGAGGTTTTGGGCTTCATCCACCACTAAAAACTGCTTCGGAATCGATCGCCCCCGAATGTAGGTTAGAGGCTCAATCTGTAATAGGCCCTGCTCAATCATTTCTTCATGGCCGCGTCGCCAGTGCTCGGGCCGGCCGCGCATATCCTGGGTGCCAAAGATCAGATCAAAGTTGTCGTAGAGGGGCTGCATCCAGGGGTTGAGCTTTTCGCGAATATCGCCGGGCAGGTAGCCAATGTCGCGCCCCAAAGGCACAATCGGGCGAGCGATCAGCAGGCGCGAGTAGAGGCGATCGTCGGCCACCTTTTGCACCCCGGCGGCGATCGCCAGCAGGGTCTTACCTGTACCCGCCTTACCCACCAGCGTCACCATCGAAATCGAGTCCTGCAGCAGCAGCTCAAAGGCAAAGCGCTGCTCGCGATTGCGGGGCTGCACCCGCGACACCCCGGCGTGGGGCAGCTTGCCCAGGGGCACCAGCTTGCCGCTGCTGCCCTGCACCAGGGCCAGGGCGGTGTGGTTTGGGTTTGACTCATCGACCAGGGTGACACACTGGTTGGGATAGAGGGGAATGTCAAGCTTGAGGTGACCATCGCCAAACAGCTGGCTCATGGCCTCGGCAGAGGTCATCACCTCCAGGGTGCCGGTGTAGAGATCGTCGTAGTCAACTTTGTCGGTTTCGTAGTCTTCGGCCACCAGCCCCACAGCATCGGCCTTAATGCGCAGGTTGGTGTCTTTGCTAACCAGCACCACGGGCATGTCGTGGTGGTGCTTGTACTCCATGGCCACGGCCAAAATGGCGTTGTCGCCCTGGTCGCCCTCTAGCTCGGCGGGCAGCTGCCGCAGAGTGTCGCGGTGGCAGAGGGCCACTTTCAGAGTGCCGCCCTTTTCGAGCTCAATGCCCTGCACCAGGGAGCCCTGCTGGCGCAGCTCATCCAGCGTGCGCGACACGTAGCGAGCGTTGCGGCCCGTGTCGGCGGTGCCCTTTTTGAAGCGATCGAGTTCTTCAATAATAGTGATGGGCAACACCACGTCATTGTCCTCAAACCTGAACATTGCCATCGGATCGTGAAGCAATACGTTGGTATCGAGGACGAATACTTTTTTCATAAAATAGGGCAACGCGTGGGACGGCGCACCCGACCCATAGAAACGGTGAGAACGCCCGCCGATGCGGGCTGACGGCCTGGGTCGGGCTATTTTCAGGAACGGAGGGTAGATGTCAATTCCTGGGCACAGAACAATTCTGCGAACTGTGGAGACAATACCTTGGCCACAATTCTAGAATGGCTGTTTAGACACTGTAGCGGATTTCCTTCTGATTCCTGAACGTATAGCGCTGGCCAGTTTGCTGAAGATAGGATTGCCCCTCTGTAGCCAAGGCTGTGATAGTGAACTGATGCATAGCCATCGCCTATGGGTTACTGCTGAAAAAGATCTAACTTTTTGGCGACGGCGATAGCTTTGCGGCCAGGGCTAGCTCAGGGCTGCCCGTCCTCGTTTACTATGGCCTATGAGTTGTCACTATTGAGCCTGCCCCGTCACCTCTGGAGCCCCCAATGCGTCTATCCCAAATGCTGTTTGTCACCCTGCGGGAAGAACCAGCCGAGGCTGAAATTCCCAGCCACAAGCTGCTGCTGCGGGCGGGCTATATGCGTCGTATCACGAGCGGGGTCTACGCCTATTTGCCCCTGCTCTGGCGGGTGCTGAACAAAATTTCTGATATTGTGCGCGACGAAATGAATGCGACCGGCGCGCAGGAGTGCCTGCTGCCCCAGCTCCAGCCTGCTGAGCTGTGGCGCGAGTCGGGTCGATGGGATACCTACACCAAGGCCGAGGGCATCATGTTCTCTCTGGTCGATCGCCGCCAGCAGGAGGTTGGCCTTGGCCCCACCCACGAGGAGGTGATCACCACCATTGCCCGCGACATGATTCGCTCCTACCGACAGCTGCCCCTGCATCTCTACCAGATTCAAACCAAGTTTCGCGATGAGATTCGGCCTCGCTTTGGCCTCATGCGCGGGCGCGAGTTCATTATGAAAGACGGCTACTCGTTCCACACTGACGAGAGCAGCCTGAAGGCCACCTATCAGGAGATGTACACCGCCTACAGCAACATTCTGCGTCGCTGCGGCCTGGAATTTCGGGCGGTGGATGCGGACTCGGGGGCGATCGGTGGCTCGGGCTCGACCGAGTTTATGGTGCTGGCCGAGGCGGGCGAAGACGAAGTGCTCTACACCGAGGACGGCAAGTACGCCGCCAACGTGGAAAAGGCCGTGTCGCGTCCTGCCGATGCGGTGCCTTCCACCTTTGCCAAATTTGAAAAGCTGGATACGCCCAACACGCCTACGATTGAGTCGCTGGCGCAATTTCTCAAGTGCTCGCCCACCCAGATTGTCAAGAACGTGCTCTACCAAGCGGTGTTTGACAATGGCCGGGTGCTGCTGGTGCTGGTCAGCATTCGCGGCGATCAGGATGTCAATGAGGTGAAGCTCACCAATGAGCTGAGCAAGCTAGCCGCCGACTATGGCGGTGCCGCTGTCCTATCGCTGGGCGTGCCCGACGAAGAGGCTCAGCGACAGTGGGCAGCCAAACCCCTGCCCCTGGGCTATATGGCTCCCGATTTAGGCGACGACTATATTGAGGGCGACAAAACTATTGAGCCTAAGTTTTTGCGACTGTGCGATCGCACCGCTGAACCCCTGAAAAACTTTGTCACCGGCTCCAACGAGTCGGGCTACCACACCGTGGGCGGCAACTGGGGCAAAGAGTTTACTCGGCCCAAAATGGTGGTGGATGTGCGCAAGGCGGCGGCGGGCGATCGCGCCCTGCACGACCCCGGTCAAACCCTGCAAACCGCGCGGGGTATTGAGATTGGCCACATCTTTCAGCTTGGCACCAAATACTCGCAGCCGCTGGGGGCCACCTACACCAGCGAAAGCGGCGCTGAGCAGCCTTTGGTAATGGGCTGCTACGGCGTGGGCGTGTCGCGGCTGGCCCAGGCGGCGGTAGAGCAGTCCTACGACAAGAACGGGATCGTGTGGCCGGTGGCGATCGCGCCCTACCAGGCGATCGTGGTGATTCCCAACATGGGCGATGACTTGCAGGTCGAAGCCGCCAAGGCCATTTATAAAGAGCTGCTGGCGGTGGGGATCGAGGCGCTGCTCGACGATCGCGACGAGCGGGCCGGGGTCAAGTTCAAAGATGCCGACCTGATTGGCATTCCCTACCGCATTGTCACCGGGCGAGCCCTGGGCGACGGCAAGGTCGAGGTGGTCGAACGCTCCACCGGCATTGTGCAGGAGGTGGCCCTGGCCGAGGTCGTTGCCCTGGTCAAGGGCTGGATTGATGACGAACTGCTGGCCAGTCGCTAGCTAGCCCACCCTAAGGACGAGCCATGGAACTGATCACCATTATTCTCTCGACCCTGCTTGGGGTCGTAGCTACGGGGGGCGTAGTGGTCGATACCCTGGCCGAGGCCGCCCTGCGCGACCAGCTCGCCGAGGCCGAAACCTTAGAGGTGCGCATCGACAATGTGCCCAACTACCAGCTGGCGGGCGGTCGCATTGACCACACCCGCATTGCCGCCCGAGGGGTAGAAACCCGCCAGCTGCCTGGCTTGCGGATTGACTCAATCGATTTAGAAACTGATCCGGTGGATGTCGATCTGGGTCGCCTGCGGCAGGGCGAACTGGTGCTGGATGAACCCGCCCAGGCGGCGCTGCGCCTGCGCCTCAAAGACGATGATTTGAATGCTTTCTTGCAGTCAGCTCTGGTGCAGGGCTGGCTGGATACGCTGCAGTTCAATCTGCCGGGGGCGGCGGGCGATCGCGAGCAAAACCGCTACGGCCTGGCCAACCCCTCGCTGGAGTTTCTAGAGGGCGATCGCTTTCGCGTGTTGGTCGATCTTCAAGACCGCGTTACCCAAGAAAACATCCCCATTGTCATCGACCTGGGGCTAACCGTTCTCAACGGCCATCGCTTTGCCCTGGTCGATCCCACGATTACCGTAGATGGTGAAGACACCCCACCTCAGCTGCTCGAATCCTTTGTGCAGGGGGCGCAGGAGCGCCTTACCCTGCGGCGGCTGGAGGCCCTGGGCGTGGTGGCCCGCGTGATCAACTTCAAAGTCCGTGACAATGAGCTAGATGTCGCTATCTTTGCCAGAATAGAGCCAAGCTCTCCGTTACTAACTCGACAGCCAGCCCCAGAAGCTGTCCCCCCTGCCCCCTAGATAGGCCGTGGGTGACTTAGGCTAAACATGTGACTCCCGTTTGGTACTTCGCCATGCACTATCGAAACAAGCTACGGCAAATTCCCCTCGGCATTGTAGCTGGGTTAGCGACCTTAGTGCTGGCATCGGGCGGGTCTGTGGCCTGGTTTACCTGGCGTGCCCTCAATCCGACGCCCCCGGTTGCCGAGTTCCCCAATCTCAACATCGAGACCGACCCGATGCTGGCGCTGCCCGAGGTTTCGGCTCCGGTAACGACTCCTAGCGCTGAAGAAACGGCTCCCAAAGATCCTGTAGCCCAGCCCGCCCCTGCCGAAGTGACTGGCCAGGTCTACTGGCTCAAGGATAATGGAACAAGCTTTGAACTGGTGGCCCAGCCCATTACCGTCGCCGCCGATGCCTCCCCCTCAGAGCAGGTTACCGCTGCCTTTAGCGATCTGCTCTCCAAGTCAGGCGACCCCAATCAGCAGGCGTTTAGCACCATTCCTGAGCAAACCCAGCTGCTCAATGCCTCCGTTGAGGCCGACGGCGTCCACGTCGATCTGTCCAGCGAGTTTGAAACCGGCGGCGGCAGCGCCGCGATGATGGGCCGTCTCGGCCAGGTCATTTACACCGCCACCGCGTTTAACCCCGATGCTCCCGTGTGGATTTCGGTCGATGGCAAGCCCCTGACCCTGCTGGGCGGCGAGGGACTCGAAGTCAGCCAGCCCATGACCCGCAGCGACTTTGACGAGGGCTTTTCGCTGTAGCCCGCTAGCGACAGCCCAGCGAAGTCAAAGCCCGGTGGCTGAGCGAAACCCGGTGGCTGAGCGAAACCCGGTGGCTGAGCGAAGTCGAAGCCACCGTACTCACCTGTGGCGGAACGCTCTACAATGAGTACCCATGTTTGAGTACTCATGTTCCATCCCTAGAGCGCCCTATGGATCTGTTCACTACGGCCCTGCCCCCCTGCCGCCTCGGCAAAGTGGTGAAGTCTAACTCCCACTGCGACTATGTAGTGCAGGTAGACGATGCCCAGGATGTTTGCTCGCCGCCAGCGCCCGAAGACTGCGGCTTTGGCCAGTTTGTCAGTTTTGACAATGACAGCCGCCACTGGGCCGTAGGCTTGGTCTACAACTCGCAGCTGTTCAATCCGCTCTTTTTTAACAGCGGGCCTCGGCTCTCCAGCGAACCCGACCCGCTTTTTACTCCCGACCTGGTGCAGGAGACGCGTACCCTGCTGGGGGTGGTGCTGGTGGGCACGTTAGAAGGCGAGGGCAACCAGCGCTACGGCAAGCACGGCATTCCTCGGGTGGTGGTGCCAGCCAATACACCCGTGTACTGTCTGCCACCGGAGCAGGTTCACAGGTTTCACTGCAACGAAGATGGCCAGACGCAGTTTAGCTACTACAGCCACCTGCTTAGGTCTGGGGGCATGTTTGCAGCCCAGCTGGCCCAGCAGGTGCTGGCCGAGTTGGTAGACAGCGGCCTGTTCACCGGGGCCGACCAAAAGGCACTGATGGTGCTGGGCAAAGAGCTGAGCTGGAAAAATACCCTGGGGGCGATTCGGTAGCTTAACCCACCGCTTAGCCCCCTGGTTCGCGCAGCCTAGAAGCCTAGGAAAGCAGACAAATCGGCGATCGCAGCATTCACCTCAGCTTCCGTCGGCAGCAGGGCCGCCAGGTTAGGAGTACTGCTCGCGATGGTCGATCCCAGCATGGCCAGGTCCTGCCCCAGCGGCGACATAGACAGAGTTTCCAGCAAGTCTCCCAGGTTGTCGATGATCGCTGGTCCACCGGGAATACCCTCGGGTAGGGGCAGGTCTACGCCGCCATCCCCAGGGTTCATCAAGTCGTCGGGTGCCTCGCCCACCATTGGGTTGGCCATCGCCACAAACCCCAGCAAATTGCCAGACCCAGCGCCCAGGGTGCCCAGGCTGGTAGCGGCTCCAGTCTGCAAATCAATGGTGTAGAGGGTGCTATCAGACACCGCAAAAGCAGCGTTGTCACCCTCAGCGGTGGAGAAAATATCGAAGCCGCCAACCACGTCGAAATCAACCCCCAGGTCGCCCATCGTTACCAGGGTGCCGTCGTTGGGAGGGCTTTGCACCAGCAGCTGGTCGAGCAGCGGATCGATGTTGTATAGCGTCGTGCTGGTGGTGCCGTCAACGGAGTTGGTATAGGCCGCCGCCGTCACGTTGGGGTTCACCCCAGCGTTGGCATCTTCCATCGCAAAGGCCAGGGGGCCGTCTTCAATTACCGCGCCAGTCTCCACATTGATGCGGAAGTTCTGGTCGTTGTCGCCCACCAGTCGCAGGCGATCGGCCACAGGGTTAAAGTCAAAGCCCGTCACCACGCCGCCTGCAAAGGGCACCGACAGGGTGCTAATCAGGGTGGCTACATCGTCAGTGGCGGACAAGTTGCGCACAATCGGGCCATTCTCCCCGACCATACCCCGGTGCAGGTGAATGGCGCTCTGAGGATTGCCCTCACTATCCACAGCACCAACGGGCAGGAGCGGAGCGCTCAGACCAGCAAAGGTGCCCTCCACGCCCAGCTGGCCAGTAGTCACGTCATAAACAGCGTCAAAGGAGCCGGTAGCGGGGCCGTCGGGCACCATGGCCCCGACCTGCTGCGCTTCTTCGATGGGCACTTCTAGTTCAACGACATCGCCCTCCACGGCGACAGCTACCTGCCCCCGCAGTTCGCCCCCGCCAAAGCTGTCGGTGTGGAGATTGACGTATAAAGCCTGGTCAAGCAGCAGAGCTTCTTCTTCTTCGGTCAGGGTAAAGGTGCCGCCGAAGCTGCCGTCGTCATTCACGGTAAAGTTGCGCAGAATGGGGCCGTTCTCACCCGCTGCCCCGCGATGCAGGTGAATAGAACTCTGGGGGTTGCCTTCGATATCGGTGTCGCCAACGGGCATGAGCCCTGCGGTCAAATCGCTAAAGGTGCCGCTGATCTGTAGAGTGTTGGAGGTGTCGTCATAGACCACGTCGAAGTTGCCCACGGCAGGACCATCCGGCGGCGGTGCCATAGCGCCAACTTCCTGCGCTTCCTCCAGAGGCAGGCCAAGAGCAACGATATCGTTTTCTAGATGAACATCGATCTGCCCGCGCAGCTCACCGCCACCAAAAGCAGCTGTATGCAGGTTGAGGTAAACGCCATCATCGAGCAGCGCGGCGGCCTCATCTTGGGTCAGCGTAAACAGACCGCTGAAGTCCCCAGAGCTAAACCCATCGGGATTGAGGGTGTAGAGCTGGTTCGCCGTGGTGAGTCCGTAGATCAGCCCATTGGCAGGGCGGGCGTCAATGCCAACTAGGGTGCCGTCGATACCGGTGACAGGAGTAGACGTCACCAAGCTGAGGTCTTGAGGGTCAATCGAAATCAGCGAGTTGTTGTCGGTCAGAGCAATAAGACGTTGCATAGATGTCCTCGTTTGTAGACGCAGCATCGAAACGTTGATCGGGCGTTGAATGGGCTTTCAATTGCCTGGAGCAATCTCGCGGTGCTGTTGTGGCCGTATGCCGCAAAGTCAGAGGCGCAGCGCCGGCTGCGCAGCACAACATGAGACCTAGCCGTTTAAGGCTCAGCCTGAGGGTGTGACAACCGAACTGAGTGCTATGGCCGAGGGGCACTTAAAGCTCTAGGTCGGCTGCCGCAGAGGCGCGACTAAAGGCATGATTTTGCTAGACAGGGAACCCAGCCCAGCACCACCATCAGTACGAAGAAGGGCAGCAACTGGTTTCTCCGGCCGATGTTTCTCTATCTAAAGGAAGAGTTAGACAGCGCTTTGAGCCTCGTGAAAAACTCCTGGCTCAAGCTAGCGTAGCCAGGCACAGCAACAGGGTTTCCGTCCATTCCACCGTGGCCCCATAGGTGTCGCCCGTGTGGCCTCCCAGGCGGCGATTTAGCCAGGCTCCTATGGCGCAGGCCAAGACCAGTCCACCGAACAGGCTCATACCGATGAGCAAACGGTGATCGGGCTGTCTCCACAACCAAAGACCATGTATTCCCATAGCCAGCGCTAGCCCCAGTAGCCAGTCCTGGGGCGATCGCATATGTTCTCGATGCAGCGCCCCCTTGCCCTCGGCCCGCAGGTAGGGGTAGCGGGCGATCGCCACCACCTGCCCCCAGCGGCCCCACACCATTGCCGCCACCAGCACCCAGCCGCGCCCGGTGGCTAGCTCGGCCAAGGCCAGAGTTTTGAGCCCGAGAATGGCGATCGCCGCCATTACCCCAAAGGCCCCGCTGTGGCTGTCGGCCATCACCGCCAGCCGTCGCTCAGGCTCCATCACCGCCAGACCGTCAGCCGTATCCATCGCCCCATCCAGGTGCAGACCGCCAGTTATCCATACCCCCAGCCCAATCACCAGGGCGCTGCGGGTCAGCGGCGGCATACCCAGCTGCCCCAGGGCAATATCTACGGCGACTAGGCCTAACCCCAGGGCCAGCCCGACCACCGGAGCTAGCGGAGCAATGCCCTCAAAGCGAGGCTGCCAGCCGGGGGGCAGCGGCAGCTGCGTGTAGAATAAGATGGATCCGCCCAGGCGCGCAAACCAGCCGGGCCGGGTCAGGACCTCGCCAGGCTGCGCTGGGGGTAATGGAGTCACGGATCCACCTCTGCGCTAGGGAAAACATTTCGGCAATATTACGGAGTCTTCAGCATTCTGGCGGAAGGCTTAGCCCCTGGGCTTTTGACAGAATTGGCTCAGGGTTTTCCACTATGCTGAGCGATCGCCGGGCAGATCATTCCCAGCGATATCGAGTATCGTGGATGTAGACCCAAAGGAGCGATCGCCGCAAGCTTTGCTCCAACCGCCAACGTAGCGTGGTTAAAAACCCATGAATCGCGAGCGTGCCAGCAATTTGAGCATCCCCGCTCCCTGTTTAATCGATAGCGGGGTCGTTGTCAACAAAACCGACATGCTCAGGCTACTGCAAGACCTGGGGCAGGTGCGATATCGGCACCTGCAAGACAGCATTCCACTCTCTGAAGGCCAGGGCCTAGTCATGGAAGTGTTTGCCGACAGTCAGCAGGCCACGCTCGTGGCTAATCATACACTCTATATCAACGTTTACAGCTTCGATTGCCTAGAGATTGGTCGAACCGATGCCGACGGCAACCACTTTGACCTGGTGCAAGACAACCGACGGCTGCGCCTGATTCCGCTGTCTGATCCTATGCACGACCACATTACGCGATCGGTTAATACCGCTGCCCTAGAGGCCATGGTGGCCGATGCCCTCTCCGCCAGCTGGGACGCCTGCCTCGACGACGACCACAACTTTTTGGAATAGCTTATATCAATCGTGCGCGCCGCTAGCGCGACACCCCTGACAGTAAAAACAACGATAGCCGTTCCCTGATCGAAGCTGATGGGAGCGGCTATTTCAGGATCAAATTCAGCTCTAAAGAGAAGGGTCTCGGTTAGCCGAGGCCCTTCTCTTTTGCATCTACAACAACGTGGGCATGGTGTCGTCGTGGGCCGAGTTGGGTTTATTGGTAATCCACACCGATTGGTAGGGCTTCAGCATGTAGGCCATATCCAGGTCCGGAAATTTGTCGCCGCTGATCAAGTCGTACCAGTCGTCAGTGCTGACCAGGTTCAGATCGCCCAGACGTAGCTCCTGGGGCTGGTCGCTCAGGTTATGCACCGAGAAAATACTCTGGTCGCGGGTCAGGCTTTGCCGCCAGAAGGCGAAGAGCGCCTGGTTTAGCGGGTGCAGAGTGTACTGGGTAGCATTGGGGTGAAATGCTGTCTGCTGGCGACGAATTTTGATCAGCCGCTTGAGTTCATTGAGTACTCTGGCGTGGGGAGTAGTGGGGTCGGCCAGGGCCGTTTCCAGGGTTTTGAGATCCCACTTATAGCGGTTGATGGTGCGGTTGTGGCCCGTTTCTTCTACCCCTTCAGTGTAGTTATGGGTAGCCAGCAGGCTGTGAATGTAAAAGGCCGGAATTCCCTCCAGGGCCAGCATAATGGTCTGGGAGCAGAGAAAGCGCTCTACCTGCCACTGGTCTTCGCCCTTCACCGTGCCCTTGAGGGCATCAAATAGCGAGATGTTGATTTCATAGGGCGACTCGGTACCATCGGGACGGCTGCGCATGCTAATTTTGCCGCCAAAGTTGCGCATGGCATCGATCAGCTGCTCGTACTCATCGGTAGCCAGCAGCCCCTCGGCAGGGCGCATGCCAATACCGTCGTGGGAGGCGGTGAAGTTGAAGTAGGCGCAGCCAATGGGGGCGGGCGGCATACTCATCATCCAGGTTTTGAGGTGGTCTGAGCGACCCTGCATGAGCGCATTCAGCAGCAGCGGCGGCAGGCTGAAGTTGTAGATCATGTGAGCTTCATTGCGGTTGCCAAAGTAGCTCAGATTCTCCCGGTTAGGCACGTTGGTTTCGGTAATCAGCGAAATGCCGGGGTCAACCAGCTGCAAGATTTCGCGAAACAGGCGGACCACGGCGTGGGTTTCGGGCAGGTGCATGCAGTTGGTGCCGTGCTTCTTCCACAAAAAGCCCACGGCATCGAGGCGAATGTAGCGCGCCCCGGCCTCGACGTAGGCCAGGATAATTTTGACGTACTCAATCAGCACGTCGGGGTTCTCAAAATTGACGTCGACCTGATCGGCGCTAAAGGTTGTCCAGACGTGCTTTTCGCCCTCGGTCGTCTCGACTGGGGTAAGCAGCGGCGAACTACGGGGCCGCACCACCTGAGATAGATCTTCGCTGGGGTCGGCGGTAATGAAGTAGTTGCGACCGGGCAGCTCGTTTTGCTTAAACTGCTCAAACCACTCGTGCTGGCTAGAGATGTGGTTAATCACCAGATCCGCCATCAGGTTGAAGTTAGTGGCAATCCGCTTGATATCGGCCCAGCTGCCCAGCTCGGGGTTGACCTTGAGATAGTCGATAATGGCAAAGCCGTCATCAGAGCTGTAGGGAAAGAAGGGCAGAATGTGGACGCCTGTGATGGTGTCGTAAAGGTGGGTTTCGAGAAACTCGGCCAGTACCGACAGGGGCGGGCGCTCGCCGTCGCAGATGGTGTCCCCATAGGTAATGAGCAGAACGTTGTTGTGGTTCCACTTTTTGAGATCTTCGCGGCCAGAGGGGCACAGCGTATCTTTGATCAGGGCAAAGATTTCTGTGGCCAACCACTCGGCGGTTTCGGGCGGGTAAACTCTCTCTAGCAGAGGCTTGATGTTATTGGTCACGCGGCAAAAGGGGGGGCTATCAGCGGAAATATCTAGCTTATTTATAGAGTAATTCTGCTCTGTCGTTTGGCCCGAGAACTCCGGGTACTGCCCAGATGCAGATTGCTTAGTACGGTTTTTAGCTACGGTCATATCAACCTACAGTTTTCGATAGTTGTTTACGGTAGTCTGGGCATCAAAAAGCAGCCGCCAGCAGAAACCTCTACCGAACGGTGACTGGTGATGCGTTTGGATTAAAGGGACGATTGTTCTCCGGTTGGTAAAACCGGGTCAAACCAGGATTTTTGTGGGCAATGGCTTATCGCAGCATGGGCGGCTGTTTCGATCATCTATCTATGCCCTTGGCAAGCAAAGGCGCAAACGATGCTCAAAAGTTTCCCACCAGCGCTAGCCAAAGAGACCTAGGTGGACGACTAAGAGTGAGCCTTGGAGCCAGCCCTGAAATGCATGGCCCTAACTCTGTGAACGCTGAACAGTTCTAGTCAACCCCCCAGCAACAGGTTTTGATAGGTGCGAGGGCGAAGGTAGACAGTGGCTACGATCGCGTTTGCGTTCCCTGCGATAGTTCTGATGGTGGCATAGGCAAACGGTGAACATCAGGGCCAGCCTGCGAAGTTCATCGCTTTTTAGGTATTTCTTCGATGTCTTTACAAAGGCTTAAGCACAGGACCTCTGGCCCCTTACCGTGTAGCGATGGCCAAGGGCTGGCGATCGCACCTACCCCAGCGTCGCACTAGGGCAGTCGACCTCCTGTAGGCGAATCTCTGCGGCGCTGACCTCAGCGGTATTTATAGCCGTCGCCACAACGGTTATGACGTTTTCGTTAGGTAGCCTATGGGCGATAGCTATACGCCAAGCTCGCTGTTCCAGACTTGGCTACAGGCGGTTAGCAATGTCCTAAGCGAACTGGTCGGCGCTATATCTCGCTGAAGCCAGGTTGGTCAGAGGCAACCTCAGCCCAGAATGGTCTGACCAGGCTTATTTTGCCAAAAGTGAAGCTAAGCCTGAATGTACGATCGATTCTAATATCAACATTAAGCGCTCGTTCTCGGGCTAATAGTTACAGCAACTGTGACTATTAATTAAGCGGAGTCTATTAGTCTCGCCTGTGGTACATAGCTATTCAGGCTGACTAAACCATGCTTTTCACTCTTTCGATCAATTCTTGTTGTCGCCGCAAAAGTTTAGCAGTACACTGAGAGCAATCTAGCTCATGCCTTCATACAAGGTCTTAGGCAGATTATAAAGCGTGTATGAAGTTGATATATGTTCGTTTTAAGTTTCCATAAATCATACTTCTACGCCAACATTTATCAGCCGCCGCTGAAAGGGCTGCGACTAGCCCGTTTAAGCCTGATGCGGCTGCCTGTTTCAACCGTTAGATTTGCAGGCGGCTTGACTCCCCCCTAACTTAGCCACAACCAGCAAACGCCTAAGTGGCAGCAAGAATTAATATCATACAGAGCCTTGCAGCAGAGCAAGCCTTTAAATTAAGCCTTATTCAGCGCTTAGAATAGCTGAGCTAATTGTAGCGATGGTTTCTTTCGCTGCCGCTTAATTTTTTGTTGGCTTCAAGTTGCTGACATCCTAGAGCAATGGTCTATAGCTATTGCACGCATTTGTTGTCAGTGACGGCAGCAAATACTGTCACTTCCCCATAGGAACAGTGGCTTTGTCGAGAAGCGCATGCTGTGGATGGCAGGCTCGAAGTAGCTATTGATTATTGCTGACTTAGCTCCAAGGCACTTTCGGCCTAAATTCAACAGTCGTGCATTAGTAGGCCAAATTGCGTTCCTGGTATCCAAAAACCTCCAGGCACAAGATTTCATTCACGCAATTCTCATTTGTCAGATTGTGCTGGTTATGTCAGGAACGGCATTTTTGAATGAAGCAGTACTGACTGTAAGTGGGTTTAATCAAGATTTAGTTCATTAAATTTTAGGGATTTCTGAAATGACTGTTCACGAGATGACAAGAATTGAAAATTCTAAGCAGCAGACGACAAAATCTTTGTCGAAGCGATCGTCCAAAGATTTTTTAGGAAAACTGGCGTTCTTGCTGCTTGAGCCCATCCCCCGTCCGCTGGGGACCATGTTGAGAGGATTGGCGTATCCTCTTTTAACCAAGAACTGGGGCAAAAATCTTTACATTCAGGCCTGGGTTGAGATTCTTGGCACTGATAATATTGTTGTCGGTGATAATGTCAAAATCTTGAGAAATTCTATTTTAAACTGCAATTTTGAGAACAGTCTGCTTACGCTAGGCAACAATGTCTCTCTCGATCGCGGCGTTAGCATTCGCTTAGGCGATAACTGCACCTTTGATATTGGTGACAATACATACATAGGCCCCTATTCCTGCCTGTCTGGCCCAGGCCCCGTCAAAATTGGTCGTAACTGCATGGTTGCATCTATGGTCGGCATCTATGCCAACCAGCATCACCACGTTGGCTCTAGTGAAAAGGGCATTACCATCGAAGACAAATGTTGGATTGGTAGTGGGGCTAAAATCTTAGACGGCGTTACGATTGGCTATGGCAGCGCCATAGGGGCCGGAGCTGTAGTCACTAAAGATATTCCTCCCTACTCCGTAGCTGTCGGCGTGCCAGCAAAAGTTTTAGAAAATCGAAAAACCCGTCCTGACGATTAGGAGCAAGGGCTCAATAGGCTTGGGTAGCTGTCTTAGCTGTCCAAGGTCGAGTAGGGTGCATAACTGCCTTGATAATAGGCTGCTGTTTTCTCGAACACAGCGGCTTTAGCGAGGGTAGAGCCTTGCTGCTGGTATTCTAAGCTCAAGCAGTATGAGTCGGCGGCTAGCGGCCTACAGAAAAGCCGCCTGCTGAGCCGCTAGCAGCTGTTTCACGCCCAGCTCTCCTACCTCTAAAATTTGGTTCATTTGCTGGCGGCTAAAGCTGCCTTCTTCAGCGGTGCCCTGCACTTCAATAATGTTGAGGCTTTCGTTAAGCACCACATTAAAGTCTACGCTGGCCGCTACATCTTCCTCATACTGCAAATCGAGAAAGACCTCGTCTTCAATCAGACCCACTGATACGGCGGCGACGCTGTGCACCAGGGGCGATCGCGCCAGCGTTTCCTGCGCCACCAGGCTTTGCACCGCGTCCATCAGAGCCACATAGCTCCCTGTAATCGAGGCCGTGCGAGTGCCTGCATCGGCCTGAATTACGTCGGCGTCGACCAGCAGCGTGCGCTCACCCAATAGCTCAAAATCTAGGGTCGATCGCAGGCTACGCCCAATCAGCCGCTGAATTTCTTGGGTGCGGCCAGACAGCTTCATCACCTCGCGTGGCTGCCGCTGCGGAGTAGCCCCCGGCAGCATCCGATACTCTGCCGTTAGCCAACCCCGGCCCGAGCCCTGCAAAAACCGGGGTACGCCCTCTTCTACTGAAACGGTACACAGCACCTGAGTATTGCCGCACCGGGTCAGCACAGACCCAGCCGAAAAGCTCGTGAACTGTCGCTCAAAGCTGACGGGACGCAGCTGATGGGGTTGTCGTCCGTCTGGACGTTGCCAAGCCATACAAAGTGCCTCGGGTGATGCCTATTTGCCCTACCTAGAATACAGCACCCGATTGTGGTCAGCCTGGTTTTTCAGTTTCCCTCTAGATTGACTCTATAACGTCAGTTCAGTATTCGCTGCCCCTCAATGTTCTAACCGGGAATGCTCATGGGAGGCTCTGCTTTCTAAAATGGGCTGTCATTTAGATCCTGTACTGGCGCTCTATGACAATGGCGAGGAAAGTCTCAGTATCGCTCTAGTACGTTTGCACCCTGGGATGTATATAGAGTAATTTGTCGATTCATTGGGGGGAAATCACGCTATATTTAGCCCAGCCATCAGACCTACCTGATATCCGGCAGCGCACTCTCGGCTGCTGTACCCTTGGTGTAGGTGATGGGCGCCACCTTTCGTTGCCTCTGCTGTAAATTGCCCATGGTCTCTCAGCTCCAGCCCCTTTCCCTTAGCCCATCTCCTACGTCTATCGTTCGCCATCCGCTGCTGCAAACGGTAGAAGGTACTGTGCAGGTCTTCACCGCCGTACACCGCAATTTTTTTACCAACGTTATGGTGCAGGCGCTGCGCATTGCCGATCAGGGAAAGGCCGTGCTGATTGTGCAGTTTCTCAAGGGCGGTATTCACCAGGGGCCATCTCAGCCTGTGCAGTTTGGCCAGAACCTAGACTGGGTGCGTGCCGACATGCCCCGCTGCATCCACGGACCCGAGGTTAGCCCCGGTGAGCGAGAGGCGATCAGAGATCTGTGGGCCCAGACTAAGGCCGCGATCGCCAGGGGTCGCTACGGCCTGGTTGTGCTAGATGAACTCAGCCTCGCGGTCAACTACGGTCTAATTCCTACCCAAGACGTGGTGGATTTTTTGCAGCAGCGCCCGCCCCAGGTCGATGTCATTCTCACCGGCCCCGATATGCCAGCCCCGCTGCTCAACATCGCCGATCAGGTAACCGAATTTCGTCGTAACATTTTGCCCTAGCCCTTCAATCACCCATCCTCATGATTAAAAACGACGCCTGGATTGCCAAAATGGCCAATGAGGGCATGATTGACCCCTTTCAGCCCTCGCTGGTGCGACAGCTAGATCAAACCGACCAAGGCTTGGGGCAACCGGTAATTAGCTACGGGCTGTCGTCCTATGGTTATGACATTCGCCTTTCCCCGGCTGAGTTTAGAATCTTTCGCCATATTCCCGGCACCGTGGTTGATCCCAAAAACTTTAGCCCCGCCAACCTAGAGCCCACTGAGCTAAAAACCGACGCCAGCGGTAGCTACTTTATTTTGCCGGCCCACTCCTACGGGCTAGGAGTAGCCCTCGAAAAAATTTCTGTCCCCAACAATATCAGCGTCATTTGCATTGGTAAGTCAACCTATGCCCGCTGCGGCATCATTGCTAACCTCACGCCTGCCGAAGCTGGCTGGCGGGGGCACCTCACCCTCGAATTTTCGAATTCTTCCAGCGCTGACTGCCGCATCTACGCCAGTGAGGGAGTCGTACAGCTAATTTTCTTTGAGGGTGAACCTTGTCAGATCAGCTACGAAACCCGTCGCGGTAAATACCAGGACCAGGCTGAACAGGTGACCCTGGCGCGCGTTTAGGCACCTCGGCCAGACGCGCTGTCCCTGCACCATCAGGGCTTTAAGACGTGACGTCGCGATCGCTCAGGCTGAGGTAGAGCAGCACAAACCCGACACAGCCAATGAAGCGAAAGGCGGGCTGCTGTCCATTCCAGTCGGCAGACTGCCACATGGTGAACCACTCTCCAGCCACCACCATAAAGCCCACAAACCAGAATAAGAAGGCCAGGGTGAGCCCATAGATCGCTAGAGCCTTAGCCTGGTCAAAATCTATGCCGCTGCTGGATATGGCCTGGGCCAGCCTTGCGGCCCCCGCCAGGCAAAGCACTGCAATGGTGGTTTCTGTAGCCATAATGACTCCGTAGAAAGCTTTTTGCAGCCTCGGAGAGGCGATCGCTCGCCAGGTCAACTGGCTGTCTGGAAAGACCGTATCCATACTCAGCACGTGCTGAATGTATTTGAAGTTGGCGTTGTAGTCGGTCAGGTTGTTGATCACAATGACCAGAGCAAGCAGGCCAATAGCAGCAACCAGCAGGGTTTTCGAGATCCGTACCGCCATAAAATTAGACAACCTAGTTTAACGCTCAGGTCAGCACTACCGTAGGAGCACTCTGTCCATTGAAAACCATTTTGGAAGCCTTGCAGGGCGGCCTCGTGGTCTCATGCCAGGCCCCGCCCGACTCGCCGCTGCACAATGCGTCAGTCATTGCCGCCATGGCCGAAGCCGCCCTCAACCGCGGAGCCGCTGGGGTTCGCATTGACACCCCCGCTCACATTCAGGCCGTGCGATCGCGCTGCGACAGCCCCATCATCGGCCTGTGGAAGCAGGTCATCCCCCCCTCGGCAGTCTATATCACGCCGCAGTTCCACCATGCTGAGGCCGTCGCTCAGGCCGGTAGCGACATTATTGCTGTCGACGCGACCCAGCGCCTCCGTCCCGGCGACGAAACCCTGGCCCAGCTCGTTCAGCGCATTCATGACCACCTGGGTAAAGCCGTCATGGCCGATGTTGACACCCTTGATAATGCTCTGAGGGCGGTAGAGGCGGGGGCAGACTGCGTCGGTACAACCCTCTACGGCTACACCGAAGATACTCAGCACCAAACGCCACCAGGCTTTGATCTGCTTAGATCAATGGTTGCCCAATGTCCTGTCCCAGTTATCTGTGAAGGGGGCATCGCTTCCCCAACTCAAGCCCGTCAGGCTCTTGATCTGGGTGCTTTCGCTGTTGTCGTCGGTACCGCCATTACCGGGGTCGATAACTTGGTCATGAGCTACCTCAGCGGTATTCAGCAGGCCTAAAAAAAGCTGGGGTAAACAGGACAAAGCCTGTTTACCCCAGCTTTTTCACCCGCTAAAGAGGGCTTGAAAAGGGTTACATGGCCGAGCCTACGCCAGCATAGGCACCATAGAAAAATAGACCAACCACTACCAGCACGCCCGTGCCAGCAACAGTTGCCACAATCCACAACGGAATCCGTCCACTCTGAAGCATAACCTCGACCTCCTACTCATTGGGTAAAAATTCAACACAGCCTCAGCATACGGCTAGCGCCGCTTCGGCAAAAAGCCTAGTTGAAGAAGTAGCTAGAAAACAGCAGACCCAGCACAAAAACCATCAGCAGACCCAAAAACAGGGACGTGCGGTTTAGCTCTACCGGTTGCTTATTAGGATTTGGAGTACGGTCCATGGGTTTCTCTTATCGTTGGATAAACTGCATTGCCGCGATCGCCCCTAGGAAAAACACACTAGGCACACCCAGGGTGTGGACAGCCAGCCAGCGCACGGTAAAAATTGGGTAGGTAATTGGCTCGTTAGGAGAATTGGTTTGCATAGGTTCAATCAAACGGTGGAATAACTAAAGTGTTATCGATTCGAGAACATGTCGATCTGATCTTTCGCCTCAAAGCGATCGGTCACAATCGGCAGCTGCATTTGGTTATCGGGGTAATAGTCGTTGGGGCGGGGGGTGCCAAAGGCATCGTAAGCTAGGCCAGTGCTAACAAACAGCCAACCCGCAATAAACAGCATGGGAATAGTAATGCTGTGGATAATCCAGTAGCGAACACTGGTTACGATATCGCCAAAGGGGCGCTCCCCTGTAGAACCTGCCATATCAACGTCTCCTCTCTGAACACGAAGAATCTAACTTAATCATAGAGAACCCCGGAAACCCTAACAAGCTATTTCAGCTAAGATCTCCGAATTTTTCTTAGGCAATCTCAGGACGATACCTGAGAATGGTGCCCTGCTGCCCCAGAATGAAGCCCGTTTCAGGACCCACAAACTTCACTCTATAGAAGTTTGACGGCACATCTTGTACAGACTTGTCCTTATACCAGGTTTGACCACCGTCAAAGCTGCACAGTAGGTTGCCACCGCCCCCCGTCACCCAAACCTCATTGGCGTTCCGAAAGGCCATATCGAGTAGCCCCCAGCTAGTGCCAAACTCAGGACTAATCGCTTCAGTGAAGTCATCGGAAGCCCGAGAGTTAGAAAACCGCACCTGACCACCTCGGGCAATCACCCAGAGCTTCCCGTCCTTATCAAAGCCCATATTCTGTAAGCGCCGAGAATTTTGACGGTTGTGGGGAATCCACTGGTCTTGCCCCATGGCCCAAGTCGAATAGAAGTTACCCCGCGAAGATACCGCTACATAGCGACCATCCTCAGAGCGCACCATGTTGCGCACAACTCCAACGGCACCTTGAACCAATGCTTTCCAGGTGCGTCCACCATCCTCAGTGCGATAGATGGCACCAATATCGGTAGCCATTTCAGCCGAGCTGGGTCCAACTGCTGTAATCAAGAAAGGTGAACCCGGCAACTCCTTGCTCAGCGGCACATTTTCCCAGGTCTTGCCGCCGTCACCCGTATGCAACAGTACTGACGGAATACCTGTAACCCAACCTTCGCTACCGGCAAAGTCAATTGATGTAAACGTGTAGGGCTGATCGCCCAGCGCTAGCTCTCGCACCTCCCAGGTATTGCCGCCGTCCTGGCTTTCCAGCAGTGTGTTGCGACTGCCCACAATCCAACCGTGGTTAGGATCTTGAGTAAACGCCACATCCGACAGGGTGGAGTCAACCGGCACCTGGATCGCTTCCCAGGGATGCACATCTGCGTCCGCCAAAAAATAACCAGAACAACCGGTCGCTAAGGCCATAGCAACCAGCATTACCAGTCCTCGTCTTATCCAATTAAACGCAGCGTGCATAAGTAACTCGAACCCGTACTTGCTAAACAACACTCAAATCACAATACGCCGGTTGGTAGACGTAGCTAGCTAAACTCCTGCCCGTTAACGTCTTACTGTCAACTTGGCTAGAGCGCCAGATACACTACTTCAAGCCGTAAAGACTAATGAAAAACAGAAAGCCTAGAGCCAAAGCGCTAAAAATTAGGATGTTCTTCTGGCCAGGCGTCAAACGATTGACACCCAGGCCGTAGTTCAAATTTTCCTTAAACCCAGACGGTGAACCAGCTGGGCCAATATTGCTGAACTGTTTCTTGGGGGCACTACACACCGGGCAACGCCAGTTCAAAGGCAAATCTTCAAAAGCTACGCCCACAGGAACCTTCGCTTGACTATCGCCCTTAGTCGGCTCGTAGGAATATCCACAGGCCCGACACTCATAACGATCCATGTCTTGAGGAGAAAGAGCAGCTGACTTAGCCGTGTCTCCCTCAGGGCTGTCTAATCCTTCAGGCACTGCTGTATCCACTGATTCTGGTGAATTAGCTGTAGGCTCAGATTCAGTACTCATAAGACTCAAGCACCTCAAAATCCAACAAGAGCAAACTGGGGCGATCGCCGCACCCTTTAGGTTGTCGACATACCGCTGGCCCACAGGCAGCAGAACGTTCGTTGTAAACAATTATGACATAGACAGGTCATCACTCTCATTTTGCCTGAGTCCCTGGTGATCGCAATGCTTGCCATAAGCAAGAGTAATTTTCTAACTACCCGTTAATCCCTCCCTTTGAACGGGCTTTTCCGTTAAAGTGTCTTAAGATGACATCTGAAGCCTGTGGGCTGTTGAATCTAGCATCCAGGCTGCACGCTTGAATACAAGCCTTTCGCAGTGGTGAACTCGTGTTCGTTTTATCTGGCTACGAATACTTTCTAGTCTTCCTGTTGGTGTCTTGCCTAGTGCCCGTGGCGGCCCTGACAGCATCTAAGCTCTTGCGCCCCGTCAGTCGCGGGCCAGCTCGTAGAACCACCTACGAATCTGGTATGGAGCCTATTGGCGGAGCCTGGATTCAGTTCAACATTCGCTACTATATGTTTGCTCTGGTCTTCGTCATTTTTGATGTAGAGACGGTGTTCTTGTATCCCTGGGCAGTGGCTTTTAACCAACTAGGCCTGCTGGCTTTTGTAGAGGCACTCATTTTCATTGCTATTCTCGTTGTTGGTCTTGTGTATGCTTGGCGCAAAGGAGCCCTGGAATGGTCTTGAACTCTGCTACAGATAAGATCTCCCTGGCTCCCGGCGAGAGCTTGGTTAACCCCTCAGCCCCTCCTGCTGTTACCCATGGGCTTTCTGAAAACGTCATTTTGACAACGGTAGATGACTTGTACAACTGGTGTCGGCTGTCTAGCCTGTTCCCGTTGTTGTACGGCACCGCCTGCTGTTTCATTGAGTTTGCCGCCCTAATTGGCTCTCGGTTTGACTTTGATCGGTTTGGGCTGCTGCCTCGAGCCAGTCCTAGGCAGGCAGATCTGATCATTACGGCTGGTACTATCACAATGAAGATGGCTCCAGCCCTGGTCAGGCTTTATGAGCAAATGCCGGATCCAAAGTACGTCATCGCTATGGGTGCTTGTACTATCACTGGTGGCATGTTCAGTAGCGACTCCACTACGGCGGTGCGCGGTGTCGATAAGTTGATTCCTGTGGATGTTTACATCCCCGGCTGTCCTCCACGACCTGAAGCCATCGTTGACGCCATCATTAAATTGCGCAAGAAAGTGGCGACAGAGTCGATGCAGGATAGAGCTTACACTCTGCAAACCCACCGTTTTTATGAGCGCAGCCATGCTCTCAAGACTGTGCCGCCAATTTTAACGGGTCAATACTTACAAACTGGCACTCATACAGTGCCTCCAAAAGAGCTGATGGAGGCCATGGGTATGCCTATGCCCGAGGCGATTACCGAATTCGCTCCTGAAGAGAAGGAAACTTAAATGGCTGAAGCAGAATCTCAAGCGTCCTCACCTGAACCGTCTTCTACACCCGATTCAGAAGCTGGGGCTCCTTTGGCTGAAGCTGGCGCTGTTTCAAGCTGGTTGACCGAGAATGGGTTTGATCACGGACTAGCCCCTAGAGATCACCTAGGTGTAGAAGTAATTACTGTGTCTCCTCAGTTTCTGATTCCAATTTGCACGGCGCTGTATGCCTATGGTTTTAACTATCTTCAGTGTCAAGGTGCCTATGATGATGGCCCTGGCAAGGAGCTAGTAAGCTTTTACCATCTCATCAAGCTAGACGATAATGCTGACAGACCGGAGGAGGTTAGGGTAAAAGTATTTTTGCCCCGAGATAATCCTCGCTTGCCCTCTGTCTACTGGATCTGGAAAGCGGCTGACTGGCAGGAGCGTGAGAGCTACGACATGTACGGCATCGTTTATGAAGGGCATCCCAACCTCAAGCGGCTACTCATGCCTGAAGACTGGGTTGGTTGGCCTCTCCGCAAAGATTACATTTCCCCAGACTTTTACGAACTTCAAGATGCCTATTGAAGTAAGTTTGTAAATTTATCAGCTTTTGCCGTGAGCCAGTCGAATGAGTCAGTTGTAACAACTGACTCATTCGACTGGCTTTCTCCGTAAAGGCAAACGTTTATCCAATCCAAATCGTCGTTGTAGTACCTAGACGGCTTTTTATCCGGCATGATGATGGCTTCTTGCCTCACTTGGGTAACCTAGAGTTTCAGGCTCGGCTCATTTAGCATTACAGAATCGTCATCATTATCAAGACAAGGCTAGGTGATACCACGAGCAACCCCCGCTCCTGCTTTCATAGGATATGCTTGCCTCAAGGGTTATGCATCTATATTAATTAGATAGGCAGTTATACGAGTCTTTGCCTCCTATTTGAGATCTACCAGCTGTTCACCTATTCACAACTGGGAGGGCCTTGGCCACATACCGCTAACCCATGCTCTTGATTGAGGTCTTGGGTTCTGCAAGGGCAACTTGGACCAGCCAACCTCTCCCTAAACCGTTTCCGTGAGTAGACAGACCGTTTTCAGGCGTATTTCATTTCTATCCGTCTATGACTAGTAAGACCTACCAAGATTACGTTGAAGAAATTGACCTGCAACGCTACTGGCTTGTTCTCAAGCGGCGGTGGCTTCCAGCGACTCTTGTGCTAGGCACTTGTGTAGCAGGTTCGGCACTTGTCGCCCTAACGCGAGAACCATCCTACAGTGCAGAGGGCACCATACTGGTGAGGCCAGACCTGACGCCTACACTGACTGGAGTTGGGAGAGACCTGCGTGAATTGCCCCTGTCGATAAACAACCTGCAAAATCAAAGTTCTGTTGTGTTGTCAACCGCGGTCATGCAGACTGTTATTGACAATCTAAATCTTACTGATGATGATGGTTTGCCTCTAAAGCCAGCTGCACTGAGCAGCAAGATCAAGGTAGAGTCTGCTGAAGAGGCCGATATTCTAGAAATCTCTTACAGTGCGGATGATCCAGAAGAGGCTGCTAGCATCGTCAACGCAGTAATGGATGCATATTTAGCCAGAGATATTCTCAGCAATCGTCTGAAAGCCGCTACAGCCCGTGAGTTTATTGAACGACAACTTCCTGTGGCTGAAGCGGATCTCGATCGTGCTGCTGCTGCACTACAACAGTTCAAGGATGCTAACGGGATTGTTGTACTTGAAGATGAGGCAACTGTTGCAGTTACTGAGATTGCTAAGCTAGATACTCAAATTCGAGATGTATCTTCCACTCTTGCTAGCGCCAACACTCAGGCAAGCGAGTTACAAGAACAACTGGATCTTCCCCTGGCGCAGGCCAAGCAGATTGAAACTTTGAGTCAGTCTACTGCTGTCCAGCAGGCACTGACAGACTTGCAGTTAGCTCAAGCTGAACTAGCTAGTCAACGCAGCTTGTACCGAGATACCCATCCCACAATCATTAATTTAGAACGTCGAGTTGCGTCGCTGCAAAGCCTCCTCAGCGATCGAGTCGAAGAGATTGTAGGTACAACCTCTCTCTCCGGTCTTGGCAATTTGCAAATGAGTCCGCTAGATCAGCAACTCACAACGGAATTGGCTACCGCAGAAGTTAACCGCTCTAGCTTGGCTAGCCAACTTCAGAGTTTAGTTGAATCTCGCAACCGCTATGCTGAAAGAATACAAGCCTTTCCCGCTCTTGAAAAGCGCCAGCTAGAGTTGACCCAGCGCCTGCAGGCCGCCCAGCTCAATTACGAAAATCTTTTGGCTGCCTTTCAACAGACGCAGCTAGCTGAAAACCAAACCGTCGGTAGTGCCGAAATTTTAGAAAGAGCAGAACCCGCTGATGGGGCTGGCAGCTTGCTTGTTCTTGCCTTAGTGGCTGGAACTTTTATTGGTAGTCTGCTGGGTATTGCCTGCGCATTCTTCTTAGATCTAGTCGATAAGTCAGTCAAGACCGCTAAAGATGGAGAGATGCTGCTTGGCTACACCTTGTTAGGTCTGGTGCCAAAGTTTCGCCCCAGAGGCAGCGATAGCTCAACGGCTTATCTAGCAAGTCGGCTAGGCTCATCAGGTTCCTCTGCTTATATTCCTGCTTTAGATCGAGACCAACCAATGGTTTCTGCTGCCTTTCAAATGCTGCAGGCAAATCTAAAGTTTACTAGCACAGATATGTCCAATCGCATTATCACCATTACCAGCTCAGTTTCTGAAGAAGGTAAATCTGAGGTTGCCGCTAACTTAGCGGCAACCTTAGCTTACTCAGGAAAGCAAGTTTTGCTTATTGATGCTGATTTGCGATCGCCATCCCAGCATCATATCTGGGACGTAGTCAATCGGGCTGGACTGAGCCAAGTGCTTATCAGAGAGGAGACTCAACAGGATGTGACCTATCAGGTCTTTGAAAATCTTACTTTGATGACAGCAGGAGCTCTTCCTCCAAACCCTTTGGCTATTTTAGACTCTGAGCGGATGGCAGACTTACTTCAGCAGTTAAAGCGCCAGTACGATTACATCCTAATTGATACCCCTCCTTTATTGGGAGCAGCAGATGCCGCTGTGATGGGGCGTATGTCAGATGGTGTTTTGCTAGTCTTAAGACCGAGGAAAGTAGATTCTGCTAATGCTCTAGCGGCTAAATCATTTTTGGAGCGCTCTCAGGCTAATGTTTTGGGCGTAGTCGCTAACGGAGTAGATATTAACAACGAGCATGGCGACTATGTATCCCGCATTAGAGCCGGTGAATATGGCAAAATGCCAGTCTCAGAAATGCAAACAACGGTTCGTTGATTTATTTGTTAAGACTATGAAACTAGATAAACGTTCTATTGCTCTACTTTCGCTTTCAGCTGCATTGGCTCATCACTGTCTATGGGGTTTAGGGTTAGCTAAGGCACAGCAGAGCGCTGATTTTAATACACCAGCGACCGAGTTCTCGTCGGTACCTCAAGCAGCCGGGAGCTATATTTTAGGTGCTGGTGATCAAATTGCAGTAGTCGTATTTGGATACGAAGAATTTACGGGTGCTCGGGTGGTTTTACCCGATGGCACCATGCCATTTCCGTTCCTAGGGTCTATTCAAGCTGCTGGAAAAACCGTGGACAGCTTGTCTAACGAAATTACTCAAGGGCTTAATGCTTACTTAGTTAACCCCGTTGTGAACGTTAGCCTTACAGCCTTGCGACCTGTAGTCGTGGATGTAGCAGGTGAAGTCTATCGTCCTGGCCCTGTTCAGTTAAGTAGTTTGACAACAGCAGAAACACAGCTCAACGTTGATGCCAGAATCACGCAAGCTACCACCACCCCTACCCTCTCCTCAGCCTTAGTAGCCGCTGGGGGTATACGACGCACGGCAGACATCACGTCGGTCATCGTTAGACGACAGTTACCCAACGGAGAATCGCAAGATATTTCTGTTAACTTGTGGGAGGCTATATCCAATGGCGGACAGGGCAACAACTTAGTTCTCCGAGACGGTGACGCTATCTTTGTACCTAGGGCACTGGCAGACGCTGAAATTGATCCTGCATTAGTAGCAAGCTCTAGCATTGCTCCAGATAACGTCCGAGTGCGCGTTATTGGAGAGGGAGTGGTACGACCAGGAGAGGTACAGGTTCAGCCAAACAGTTCTGTCTCAGGGGCGATCGCAGCAGCAGGAGGACCAAACGCCGATGCTGCCCTTGGTGAGGTTAGGCTCGTACGGCTTGCAGACAATGGACAAGTTGAAGAGCAAAAAGTTGATCTTTCTAGCCTAGTAGATAGCTACCAAATTCAAGATGGAGATGTAATTTTAGTACCCAAAAAAGGCTATCTGGTTGGCATCGACAACGTTGGCCGTGCCCTATCACCACTCCTTGGTCCGCTCGGAGCCGTTTTGAACATTTTCAACCTGTTTAATGACGACTAAAAAGATTTGAGTTTATGTTGCCTTTAAAGGTTTGAAGAAGGAGTCAAAATGCATAGTCAGATTCAATCGCTTTGTAGCGATCGATAGTGCGAAAAATGAAGCAGTTAATTAGTGAGAAGTTTCAACGGCTCTACAACTGCAATCAACTTTTACGGGTGTATTAGAGATGCGCGACCTAATTGAACGACTTCCACCCCTATTAATCAAGAATAATAAATATAATAGAGGATGAAAAAGCCCAAAACCTGAGCAGAGTAAATTCATGGAAAATAACAGGGCTGCATACAATCTTCCCTATCCCGTCACATTTGTACTTAAGTATCCTGAGAAATGGCCGGAGCTATTTTCTGAATCACCACCTCTCGACCCTGCTTCGCTACATGCGCGTATCAAGACTAACGAGGATTGCTGGATTGTTACTACTTATTTGTACTTGAAGAGAAAAAAACTCAATGTATTAATATCTGATAGGTTTACGACTGGGCAAATTAATGTAGTTAGTTCCTTAGACTATAGTGCGAGAGATCTGGCTTTTAATTCTTTTGTTGTCGGCACCCGTAGTGATGGGTTTAAACCAGCTCTCTGTGATTTTGTTGTAGTGCAAAATAGGTTTCAGTTAGGCTCCGCAACGGATGCATTTATTCCCCATTGGCCTCAGCCTGGTATAGTTCCTAGGTGTCAGGAAAGAGGTAGCATAATCAAAAATGTTGCTTTTAAGGGGAATGACAGGAATTTGTATGAACCGTTTCGTTCTCCTGAATTTAAAAGAGAATTAGAGAAGCTTGGCCTAGAGTTGAAAGTTAGTGGTGGTTCTGTAGAGGGAATTGTTTCGTGGAACGATTATAGTACCGACGACCTGGTTTTAGCTGTTCGGGATCTTACTGAAAGCGATATTTTGGTTAAGCCTGCGAGTAAGCTGGTTAATGCTTGGATTGCTGGAGTGCCCGCTTTACTTGGTCCTGAGCCAGCTTTTCAAGACTTTAAACAGTCCGATCTTGACTATATCGAGATTAAGTCACCACAAGAAGCGCTGAAAGCAATTCAGCAGCTTAAGTCAAATCCTGAGTTGTATCGAAAAATGATAGTCAATGGATTGAAACGGGCTGAAGAATTCACAGTAGAAAATATGATTAGGCGTTGGGTTGAAGTATTGTCGGGGCCTGTAGCTAATCAATATAGTCAATGGAGGAAAAAAACAAAGCTAGAGCGTATAACCAGTTTTCTGTCAAGATTTCCTCAGCACAAGCTTTCCATGAAGGAAGCAGCTTACAATCGCTCTAATGGAAAATATATTATTTCAGGTCGCTATGTATAGTTTGTAAAGAGGCTAGTAGGAATAGTGGGTAGAGCGTTAAGGTGCTTCTTGTTCAATTTTGTTTGGATAGTTACAAGCAACGTTTGATGAAGCATTTGATTGGCTAGCGAAAGGTGGCAAAGCAAATTCAATCATTCTACAACTTAAGGCTACGCCTGTTCCGTTGATCCCTAAATGAACAATTACAATTAGCTAACTTCTTTAGCCTTATGGAAGCTCAAATCCCCATCTTTGGTCTAGATAAAATTTCATCACAAAACAGGCTTGATTTCGCAGAGAAAGTTTTCACAGTTTTTTCACTACTCTTCTTTATGGGGGTGTTTGGATTTGGGCCCGAAGATTCTGAAACAGGCATTATTCCTAGCTCAGTAATCACTCTCATGAGGTATGGCATTTATGCAACTACTTTACTACTATTGGCATTGCGTATAAAAAGTACGCTGAAGACGGCCCTTAGTAACAAATGGGTTTTATGTCTAATTTCTTTTATTAGCATTTCTTTTTTATGGTCTCAAGATCCGTCAACAACAGTGGATGTGGTTTGGAAAGAATTAATTCCAATGTTCTTGCTGAGCCTTTACATAGCATCTAGATTCACAATTGAACAGCAGTTTAGTTTGGCAATTCAATCTTTGTTGATAGCATTCTTTTTTAGTATTCTTTTGGCAATTGTCATGCCAAGTATAGCTTTTCATCAAACCGGGGATTACGCAGGGAGTTTTAGGGGAGCTTTTGGCGATAAAAATAGGTTTGGAGCAATTGCCGCAACACTATTAGTGACTCTGTTTATGTTGAAAAACTATGCGGAAAAAAAGCAGGGGTGGGCTTCCGCAATGCTGGTTTTTTGCTTCGCCATCCTTGTAATTAGTAGTTCTGTTACCGCTTTGGTCTTGTCCGTTGCAAGCTTGCTCTTGGTTTCACTCTATCAAAAGTTTAAATGGATGGGAAAGAAAACTATATTATTGGTTAACCTTTCTATTCTAATTTCAATGAGTTTTTTCTACGTAATCATATCTAGATGGATTGAAATTCTTACTTTTCTTGGTAGGGATCCAACATTGTCTGCGCGTACCTTAATCTGGAACTACGTTATAACCACTAAAATTCCACCTCATCTATATTTTGGGTATGGGAAGGGAGCCTTTTGGAGTTCGGAGAGGTTAACTTCTGGCTTTGAACATGCTGCATTCCATATTCCAGCACATTCGCACAATGGTTTTCTAGACTTAATCTTGGAAGCTGGGCTCATTGGCTTCGCGCTATTTTTTGTGGTATGGCTAGTTGCTTATACAAGAGCTGTTAGGCTAGCGTACAATTTTAAAAAAGCATCTTATTTATGGCCATCGATTTTCTTGTCCATGATGATTCTTTTTAATCTCTTTGAGAGTTACTTGGTTTTGTTCCCCAATATCAACTGGGTATTATTTCTCTCAATAGCTTTGTCTCTGAGTCAAAAGCCGTTTTGCTTGAGGGCCTTGGGTTAGATATTTTGCTGAATATTGGGAATACAAGAAGAGCTGGCTTTCCCAGACATTAGTTTTGAGGTGTAAATTGTGATTCTCTTTCAAAAATTCCTATACGTTTTCTCTGGAAACCGTCGCCAGTTACTCGTTTTAATTCTTGTTTTTCTGCTCACGTCGATTTTAGAGGCTTTCGGGATAGGATTACTTGGACCTTTTCTAAATTTGGCTGGAGATCCTTCGAAAGTCATTCAAGATAGCTATGTTTTTTCACGTACATACCAGACTTTTGAATTTGCGAAGCCTTCTGATTTAGTAGTGTGGTTTGGACTCTTTATAATTGTTGTATTTATACTTAAAAGCATTATCTACTTTTTGAGTAAGCGTTACTCGTATAAAATTCTCTTCCATCAAGTAGCTGTTATTCAGGAGCGACTGTTTGATACTTACATTCTCGCTCCTTACGATTTCCACTTAACCCGAAACACAGCAGATTATACAAACAAGATAGCTGGTGAAGCACAAAGATTCGGGTTCATGTTTGCTTTGCCGATGGTGGAGTCGTTCTCACACGTAATTTTGATTACAACGCTTCTGGCGCTAATGGCCAGAACCAACATTTTGCTTTTAATCACCTCGCTAATATCGCTTTTTCCTGCGTTCTTAGCTCTTTCCTTCCTAATGAAGCGATTGAAAGTTTGGGGTCGCCTATCTACTATTGCTCGTGAAGAAACAATTAAAGCCGTTAATCATGGATTAGGAGGGATCAAAGAAACACGGGTATTTGGCTGTGAGAATTACTTTCGCAAAGACCTTAAGCAGCACGTATACCAAGAGGCAAAGCTTCAGGTTCTCTTCCAGAGTGCTCAATTTATCCCTAGGATAATGATTGAGGCCCTTTTAGTAATTGCGATTGTTGGTTTTGTATGTGCTTCCCAACTATCGCCAAACCAAGATTTTCAGTCTACTCTCTCCAGCATGGGGGTTTTTGCTGTTGCATCGCTGCGTTTGATTCCGGTTGCTAGTAACCTTGCCCAGTGCATTGGCAGTCTACGCAACTCATCACATACCCTTGATGTTGTGTACTTAGACCTGAAGGATATTGAAGACGATGGCTGGAAAGAACAAAAAACTTCGATTCAATCACTAGATACGCTCGAAGCTTGGAACTCAAAACGGACACCGACCTATTCTACGGACTTAAAAATTACCGGGGTTGTTTATCAGTATCCTAGCTCTACTAAGCCTTCTCTGAACGGCATTTCAATGGAGATTAAGAAAGGAGAATCTATAGGTCTGATTGGAAAGTCTGGAGCAGGAAAGACGACTTTGGTAGATGTAATTCTTGGTCTCCTAACTCCGCAAGAAGGAGATATATTAGTTGATGATCAGTCTATTTACAAGAATTTGTCAGAGTGGAGAAATCTAGTAGGTTATATCCCTCAGTCTATTTTCCTGACTGATGACACCATAGAAAAAAATATTGCCTTTGGAGTTCCAAGTGATCAAATTGATCAAAGCCAGCTATGGTACGCTATCAAGGCAGCTCAACTAGACTCGTTCGTCGCAGACTTGCCTGATGGAATAAATACTTCTGTTGGGGAACGAGGGGTAAGGCTATCTGGTGGTCAACGTCAGCGTATTGGAATTGCTCGGGCTCTGTACCATCAAAGAGAAATCTTGGTGCTAGATGAGGCAACATCTGCCTTGGACAATGAGACTGAGCAGTTAATTAGCAACTCCATCAGGGCTTTGGCTGGGTCTAAAACCTTGATTATTATTGCTCACCGCTTGTCTACTATTGAACATTGCGACCGCATTTACGTACTTGAGAAGGGCACCGTAGCTCGCTCTGGAACTTACGCTGATGTCGTTCTTGCGCCTCAAGCCTAACTGGTTGTTTAGAGTACTCGAATATTAGTTTTGGTAGCTAAAATTAGCCGAAGGGTGGAGTACTTAAGACACCCACCCTTCGGCTAAACCTATCGTTGGCACAGCTATAATTTCTTAAACTTATCTGCCTAAGTAGCTTATTCTACCGGTGCTGTAGGTTGTTCTGGTTCGGCTGTACGAGACTGTAGCAGCGCCTCGCGGCTGAGGCAGTTTTGGCTGTTATATTCTACTTCTACAACAACCTCATACCGGGTATTGATGTCTATCGGACTTTCATTTTCTTCGCCTGCCTGTTGCTGAAGGTCTTGCAGAGCCTGTTCAGCAGCCTGGTTAAGGAAGGGATAGCCCGTGCTCTTAAGGACTGCAGTCCAAAGTTTGATACCATCAGCTTCATCGGGTACACCAACAACACCTATCAGCCCGTCAGTAGGCTCGGGCTCTAGGCACAGTCGACCGCTATAGGGCACTTCAATCGTCAGAGGCTCGGGGGCTTCAGCAACGGTATCGCCCAGCCTCTCTTTAACGGTTTGTAGCCAAGCTGCTTTGGCAGTTTCTACCTCTGCTGCACTGGTTTGATCGTCGCTGAATTCGACTCGAGCCAGAAGGTCACTGGCTTGCTCAGTTTCATCTGAGACGTTGGGGGCAGAGGGATTGAGCGCGGCTGAAGGCGTGCTGCTAGCGGTATTGCCCTGGTCGGTCTGACGCGGCTCTAAATCAGCAGCGCTGGGCGCGTTAGCCTCTTCTGGAGCCAGCGCTGTAGGGGTTGAGGCTTGGGGGGTGGACCCTTGGGTAGATGTTTCAGGCCGTCGTCTTAAAGCACTGCCATTGGGAATAGAAGGTAATGCGGAGCGACGGGGGGATAGCCTAATGGTGGAACGTCCGGGCGACGTGTAGGGAGAAATGCCGGTTGGGAAGGAGGTAGAGGGTAACTGAGGCGCTGGTATTTTTATGGATGAACCAAAGTCTGAGCCAGGTTCTAGGGGCAAGCTATCGCCTGAGGGTGGAAAGAGGCTAAATAAATCGTCGTCGCTACTTGGAAATAGTGAGGAGGGGGCAGAAAAGTCTGGGAGTCGACTCTGTTCTTCAGGAGTTAGCTCGATTAGCGGCACTCGGCGCTCTTCTAGCTCTGGGCCGCTGCCTCCTAATGCCGTCATGTTGAGGCTAGAAAAGGAGGGACCAGCGGCAAATAGCACACCGTGAAACCCCAGCGAAACAATGGCGGCAATCCACTGGGGTTGGCGGATAGTGGTAAGTAACTGGCTGAGCCTGGGTGCAGTAAATGGATTCATTCCGATCGCGCGCCTGCTGTGGACGTATTGTGTTGACTTGACCCCATAGGCCTGGGTTCCTGCTCTTTTCTAGGGTAGCGGATTTACCCCCGACCTAATGACCATCAAAGAGAAGTAGGGTAAGTCGAGATCAGGGTAAGGCGTAAGCGGTCGATAAATGGCCTGATTGGGCTGGGTGGCATTGACGATAACCCAGCTCTGCTCTAGCAGCTGCCGCTGTTTTAGGAGCGCCCATACCTGCGCATATACCGACCCTACTTTGAGCAGCACGACTACATCAGCCCAGCTCAAAGCAGATTCGAGATCGGCAAAAGTATAGAGGGCGGGTAGCACCACCAGCTTATCGGACTGCACGGTGAGGGGAAGACCCAGAGCGCTGACCGCCGCCATGGGTGAGCAGATACCTGGAACTCGCTGTATTCTTGCCGCCGGGTAGCGCCGCTCTAAATCGAGGGCCAAATAATTAAAAGTGCCGTAGAAACTTAGATCTCCTTCGCAGGCAAACACGACATTTTGGCCCTGGCTAAGGAGCTGCCAGATGCGATCGCCTGCCTGTTGCCAAGCATGAGAAAGCTGGCGTTGGTCAAGGACGTAGGGAAAATTTAGAGGCAGCAGCTGTTGGCGGCCTAAGTGCGGCGCGATAATGCGCTGGGCTAATCCTGGCTGGCCGTTGCGCCCCTGGGGAAAGGCCACCACATCAGCACTTTGCAGGTACTTTAGAGCCTTGAGCGTAAGCAGATCAGGGTCGCCTGGGCCAACGCCTATACCCGTCAGGGTACCTGGCTGAGAGGAATGAGCAGAGGTAGGGGCCATATGTCGATGTGAGGATAAGGCTATGCCGCCAGCACAACTGTAGCTGAGCAGCTCACTCAGCGTAAAAGGGCAACGCCGAGCTCAACCGGGGGAGCGATCGCAAGTGACCAGTCTAAGTGTCAGCTGCGGCCGTAGAGCCATCCTGGGGAATCTTCGCGACTGTCTCGGTCGAAACGTCTGGAGCGGCTGCTCCGTTGAGAGCAGCCGCCTCATCTGGAAAAATTGCAGCCATTGCTTCGGCTTTGGGCCGCGGTTGAGGCGGTTCCCGTGGGATCGTTTCAACCGCCGGCACAGTTTCTAGGGTTAGCCGGGTGGGTTGAATACCGCCCGCTAGCTGCTTGAGCAACTTGGGTTTAGAGTCGTGCCACAGGTAAACGATGCGATCGCCTGCCTCCCAGGTGTCTTGCCCCAGCGTCACCCGCAGCGTATCACCCCGCTCAACTAGCAAAGGCACCATGCTGCCACCCTGCACGAGCGTGGCTAGATGCGCTTTTTGCAGGTCAAATTTCTCCTGCCGCAGCTGGGTTTCACCCAGGCGTACCTCGCCATCGTTGAGATACGTATTCCACTGTTTTAGAGATAAATGAGGGGTCTGAGCCCCTTTGAGCTGGCCCTTGTTGGGCAGTTCTCCCAGACTTTTATCCTGGGGAACTACGGCGATTACCCGAGCGGGCTGAAACTCCTCCAGTGCGCGTTGGGCTACCACGGCATTGACCTCGCCATTTTTGGTCATAGCCAAAAAAGTACCGGCTTTGCCAAGTCCAGCTTTTTCTAGAGCATCGTGATCAAGGGCACTGCTGATCAGTAGCTCGATGCCCTCCTTCTCAGCCGCAGCACCGTTAGACTCATTGGTATCAATCATAACCACCGGGTCGCCGTACTCTTTAATCAAACGGGCAATTAGCAGGCTCAGGGGGCTGCATCCTACGATTACTGCCCCCACAGCATCGGCCTTGGTAATACCCAGCCAGCCGGCCACTAGCCTTGCCGTCAGCCCCTGGATCAGCACGGTCAAGATAATGGTCAGAAACACCAGAGCCTTGATGGCGTCGCCGCCGCTGATGCCTCGCTCGGTGAGCAAAATGGCAAACAGGGATGCCACCGAGGCGGAGACAATGCCGCGCGGAGCTACCCAGCCCAAAAAGAGCTTTTGCCTCCAATTGAGGTCGCTGGAGCGGGTGCACAGCCAGATATTGACCGGGCGGACTACCAACATCAGCACCAGTACCGTCAACACGGCCCCGCGCCCCAGGGCAAACACACTGGCGATCGACAAATCAGCGGCCAACAAAATAAAGAGTACTGATACCGCCAGCACGGTCAGCTGTCCCTTGAACCGACGCAGCAGCCGCTCGTCGGGCACCGACAGCCAGCGCACCATCATGCCCGCCACCACGGTGGCCATCAGCCCTGACTCGCTGCGAATGCTCTGGGCCAGCCCAAATAGCCCCCATAGCCCTGCTAGCACCACCAGGTTGCGCAGGTCTTCGCCTAAAAAGTTGGCTCGCTTGAGCAAAAGCCCGATCAGGCCACCGCCTACCACCCCAATTAGCGTGCCGATGCCCAGCCGCAGGATGAGCCCTCCGACCACCGTAGTTGGGTCGGCGTCGCCATTGAGAATGATGTCAAGCACCACCACGGCTAGAATGGCCCCGACCGGGTCAATCAGTACCCCTTCCCCTTCGAGCAGGGTGGCGACCTTGCGATCGACCTCCACCTGGCGCAGCAGGGGGCTGATCACTGTGGGCCCTGTAACGACTACTAAAGAAGCGTAGAGAAAGGCTAGCGACCAGGGGAATTCACCCAGCCAGTGGGCGGCCATGCCGCCACCGATGAGGGTAATAAAAATGCCGATGGTGACTAGATTGCGCAGGCTATTTGACACCTGGCCCAGTTCGCTGAGCTCCAGGCTTAGGCCTCCCTCAAATAGAATGAGCGCTACGCTGAGGGCCACAATGACCTCAAGCCCCACCCCTAAATCCTGGGGATGGAGCAGCCCAATGCCGTCTGGCCCTAGGCCAATACCAAACAGCAGCAGGAAAATGATGCTGGGAACCCTAGCGATTTCCCCGATGACCTGTGCTGTAACGCCGGCCAACACCGTAAGCACGATTTGTAGGGTGAGGGCAAAGGAAGTATCCATAGGCGTATAGGGTAACACCCCTACTGTGGCAGACCAGGGGAATTATCGCCACGTCAGGGGCGGGTGCTCAGGGACGCAACAGCAGGTAATACAAGCGACCCGAGGTATTTATGCGCCCGGCTAGCTCTCCGGCCTGGGGGCCAGTTCCCACGAATAGGTCAACTCGCCCCGGCCCCAGAATAGCGCCCCCGGTGTCTTGATCGAGCACCAGGCGAGTGGTGGGTTGGTAGCTCCAGGTGCCCTCGGCGGTTGGCTGAGGTAACGGAACCTGGATGGCCGCGATCGCCCCTGGGGGCAGCAGCGACTTGTCGGTAGCGATCGAGTACCCCGCTGTGACCGGTACGCTGAGGCTGCCCGTAGGTGGCCCACCACTGCCCTCGCGAAAGAAAATAAACCGCTCGTTTTGGGGCAGGTATTGGTCTAGATCTTCGGGATGGGCCTCAAAATAGGCGATTAGATTGGGCAGCGACAGGTTTTCTAGAGCGATTTTGCCGTCGTTGACCAGGGCACGACCAATGCTGGTGTAGGGGTATTCGGTACGGCCCGCGTAGCCTACTGACATCGTCTGTCCATTGGTGAGCTGAAGTTTAGCCGAGCCCTGTACCTGCACCAAAAATGCCTCTAGCCGACTGGCCAGCCACACCAGCTCCAGCCCGGCCAGGGGCCCCTGACTACCGGCCAAACCGTCTGCTCCCTCCAGGTCTAAGCGGGTGGGGTGGGGCTGCGGCCAGGTATCTAAGGTCGGGGGACGGCGGTAGAGGGGGTAGCGGTACTCAGCGGTGGGAACGGTACTGGCCCGGTACTGCGGCTCAAAGTAGCCGGTGTAGGCAACGGTGCCATCGCCATCGGAGCCGACAGAGGTGTAGAGCACAAACTCCCGCCGCAGGGCCGCTTGAAAGGCCTGGTCGCTGGGGCTATTGGCCACCAGCTGACGCAGCCGCTGTAGACTGTGCCAGACGCGATCGCGCGTAATGCCTGGCACCGGATATTGTTGGTAATCTTCGTCGGCTTTAGGGGTAGCGAGGTAAGTAAAGCTGTGGTTGATGGCCTGGAGCAAAGGCTGGCGATCGTCGGGCAGGGTTAGGGTCGGCCATACCCTCTCTGCCGCCGCCGCTGACAGCAGTCGTAGCGGTAGTTCCGCTGGGGCCTCAGGGTTGGGGGCAAGCTCTGCCGCCAACGCCCCTGGTGGCTCAACCATATCAGCCACCGTCACCGAGGGCAGGGCCAGGTCGAGCATAGCTACGGGAGCCAGCGCCCCAAGGGCCGCAACCAGCCGCCAAATATTTGCGCTGAACCTAAACTGAAACCCCATTAAAACCGTTCAACACTAGAGCTAAAGACAGGCTCGACCCGAATGGCGCTGAGGCGGGAGGGGCGAATCACCATGTACTCACCAGGATTCACTTTAGGCAAGGGCACCGTAATAAATTCCTCGGAGGTAGCTTTGGGCATCAGTTCGCCGCTGTACCACTTCTGAAAATCCTGAATGGAGGAAAAGCGCACCTCTTCGTGGTGGCCGCCATCAAGCAGCATGTGAACGATGTACTCACTGGGCGTTCTTGGCATGGAGATTGCGGTCCTTCAGTTCACCGCCCCTATTATGGGCTGTTTGGCCCCAAAAACTACCACGGCCTGGGGATTTTTCTGCTTGCCGCCTGGGCAGTTTCTTGTCGATGGCTCAGGGAATTGGGGTGGTGTCTAGCAGGTCGGCTACCAGACGCTCAGGACGATGGTGCCCCGCAGGGATGAGGCGGTGGGCCAGGACGTGGGGCGCGAGCTGCTTGACATCGTCAGGGATGGCGTAGGTGCGCCCCTCGAGATAGGCGAGGGCCTGAATCGCCCGGTGGAAGGCCACAGACCCCCGTGGGCTGACCCCTAGGGTGATCTCGCTGTGGCTGCGGGTCGCTCTAACCAGGTCTAAGATATAGCGCTGCAATGACTCTTCTACCGTTACCTGGGCGCAGGCCTGCCGCAGCGCCATCACTTCATCTAGGGTGATGCAGGGCTGAATATCGTGGGGAGACATGCTGCCGCCTAGCCGCTGCAGCATGCTGAGCTCTTCGTCTGAGGTGGGGTAGCCCAGGCTAAACGACAGCGCAAATCGATCCATCTGAGCCTCGGGGAGCGGAAAGGTGCCCTGATATTCCACCGGGTTTTGGGTGGCGATCACAAAAAACGGGTCGGGCACGGGGCGCGATCGCCCATCCAGGGTGACCTGGTGCTCTTCCATCACCTCTAGCAAAGCCGACTGGGTGCGAGGGGTAGCCCGGTTAATTTCGTCGGCCAGCAAAATATTGGCAAAGACTGGCCCCGGCAGAAACTGAAACTCACCGCTGCTGGGGTTCCAAATATTGGTGCCGGTCACATCGGTGGGCAGCAGGTCGGGGGTACACTGAATGCGCTGAAACTTGCCGTCGATGCAGCGGGCCAGAGACTTGGCCAGCAGCGTTTTGCCGACCCCCGGCACGTCTTCGAGCAGGGCGTGGCCGCCCGAAAACAGCGCCACCAGCACGAGCCGAATCGAATCTGACTTGCCAACAACGGTCTTGTTTAAGTTTTGGACGAGTGTTTCAATGCGATCGCGCATGCGGTTAACCCCTGCTGTAGCCAAGTTCAGAGTACGGTCTTGAGCTGAACTTAGACGGAATGTATGTAGGCCTATGATGCCCCGATCGCGCCCCAACTGCCTACTCATCAACCGTTAATGACAGCTCCCGACGTGTGCCATCAGTTGAGCTATCAGCAGTCAATTGATGACGGTTCTTAGTAGGGCGATCGCGTCAATTCTCCCAGTGCCTGCCGACAATCGCGCTGAATTTGAGCCTTGAGGTCAGCGAGAGAATCGAACTTTTGCTCTGGCCGCAAAAAGTTGTGCAGGTGCACATCCAGGGTTTTGCCATAGAGATTGCCCGTCCAGTTCAGCAGGTGCACTTCGGCGGTAAGGGTCAATCCCTTGACGGTAGGTCGGGTGCCCAGGTTCATAACGGCAGGTAACAGGGTGTAAGGGGTTTGGGTGGCCCCCTGTACCCAAACGCTATAAACTCCGGTTTGGGGCAAAAATTTCTCGGCTGGCAGCAGCAGGTTCGCGGTTGGAAAGCCCAGGGTGCGCCCCAGCTGCTGGCCCTGCACAACTCGACCCGTAAGGCTATAGGGTCTGCCCAGTAGCGCTTTGGCTGTGTCTAGATCGGCTGTTGCTAAGGCCTGACGAATGCGCGAACTGCTAATGCGCTCTGTGCCCAGGCAGGTCAGCGGCGTAATGTGCACCTGCACGCCGTGGCGAGCCGCCAGGGTTTTGAGATCATCGACGCTGCCCTGACGTCGCTTGCCAAAGCAAAAATCTTTGCCAACGCTAATGCTAGCTACCCGCAGCTGATTAATTAGCAGCGATTCGACAAACTCTTCGGGGGAGAGATTGGCCAGGTGCTGGTCAAAGGGCAACAGCACAAGTTGCTCAATGCCCAAACGGCTGATCTGGGCTGCTTTCTCCGGTAAAGGCGTGAGCAGCGGACGAGCCCGGCCCGAAAAAAACTCCTGGGGATGAGGAAAGAAGGTCATCACCGTCGGGACAGGCGTTGCCCGTGCCCCCGCAGCCTGGGCCGAGCTAGTACCGCTAGGCGACATCCCCTGACGATGGCTTAAGCCTCGTAGAGCAGCTCCCGTCGGATTGGGAAGACCACTGCTAAACGGTGGCGCTGTTTTGCCCGTGGTTGGCACTACTGAGCCAATGACCGCCTGGTGGCCCAGGTGTACACCGTCAAAGTTCCCCAGGGCAATGGCCGTGGGGGTAATAGCTGTCGTAAGAGAAGACGTAATCCACACGCTTTACATTTTTACACAGACTGCTGCCCGCGCGCGGGCGTTAAGCCTGTCGATTGCCAGCAACCTGCCCGGTCAAATCACCCAAGTTAGTTCCCTGACCCTGCTTACCGGGCTACCTAAGCTTGAGCAGAAACTGGCGCTAGACGCTAGTTACCGAAGACGGGACTGAAACATGGGCAGAGGCGGTGAGGTTTAAGACCATGCCCTCGCGAGCGACCACTGCCCCAGGAAAAGCAGCTTTGGTTTGAGCGGCCACCTGGTCCATAAATTCGTCGTCGTGGGCGGGGTCATGGTGAAAGATGACCAGCGTTTTTACTCCAGCAGCCTTGGCTACTTTGACCGCCTCCTGCCAGGTAGAGTGACCCCAGCCCACTTTGCTAGATTTGGGGTCGTGGTACTCGTCGTTGGTGTAAGTGGAATCGTAGATCATGACATCGGCGTCGCGGGCAAGCCACAGGACATTGTCATCGAGTCGATCTGGGTAATGCTCGGTATCGGTGACGTAGGCCGCCACCTGATCTTGCCAGGTCACCCGGTAGCCTACGGCCTCACCAGGATGGTTAAGCAGAGCATTTTCGACAGTGATATCGCCAATGTGAAGGGTTTCACCGACGTCGATGTCGCAAAACTTGAGGTCGGCCCCCATTACCTGTAGCGGTACTGGAAAGTTGGGATGCAGCATTTGGTCGTTAAGGCGTTGCTCAATGGTGGACCCATTGGGGGCGATCGCACCATAGATATTGAACCGATTGCCTCGCACAAAGGCCGGTACAAAAAAGGGAAACCCCTGAATATGGTCCCAGTGAGAGTGGGTAAAGAAGAGATTGGCCTCGACCGGCATTTCGCTCAGCAGGGTTAAGCCCAGCTCGCGCAAACCCGTGCCGCCGTCAAAGATCAGTCGATGGCCTCCCACCTGCATCTCAACACAGGAGGTGTTGCCCCCGTAGCGCACTGTAGAAGCTCCTGGGCAGGCGATGCTCCCGCGTACGCCCCAGAACCGGACTAAAAATTGCTCGGTTAGCTCAGCCATGGATCTCTCGAAGTTGGGAAAGCATGGAACATCAGGCTAGAAATTACAGTGCACCTTTGGGTAGAGCATTTACCTGAGGTTCCTCTAATAGTAATGAACTCTGCACAAAATAGTCAGGGTGGGTCAGCCACCTTCCTTGCGGAAACGCAGAGGGCTGCGGGTTATGTTTTCTCTAGTTTGCCCATAAGCGCAACCGGAAGCGCAGTGAAATCCCGTTTCGGTAAATTTTTGTTCTTGGCGGGCTCACGTTGGCAGCAGCAACCGTCGCCCCTCGGCCAAATCTAGCAGATCGCCCACGGCGGTGAGGTTGTATTGCAGCGGTGTAACTGAGATATAGCGATCGCGAATGGCCTCTACATCGGTAGGGATAACCGCTAGTGACTGCTTTAAGCCGTGGGGCCAGCCCTGGTTGGGGAGCGGATCTTCGACCTCAGCGATCGCCTCTCCGGCTAGCCAGTAGTAGGTTTTACCGCGCGGGTCAAGGCGTTTCTCGAACTGGTCAAAATAGCGGCGAATGCCCTGACGCGTGATTTTGGCCCCTTTGATGTCGGCGGCGGCTAGCGCTGGCACATTGATGTTGAGCAGCATTGGGGCGGCTGGAGAGAATCGATCGCGATCGGCCAGCAGATCGCGAATGAAATCAGCGGCGGGGGCAAAGCTGCCCTGGGTAAAGCTGGTCAGGCTGACGGCGATCGCCGGAATCCCCTCCATCACCCCTTCCATCGCGGCAGATACCGTACCCGAATAGACCACATCGGTGCCCAGGTTAGCCCCGTGGTTGATGCCCGACACCACCACATCGGGTGGGGTCGTCATCAGCGCCCCCAGGGCCAGTTTGACGCAGTCGGCGGGCGTGCCGGAACAGCTCCAGGCGTGAATGTCCTGGTCAAACACCGACTCAATGACCTCGGCTCGAATCGGTTTGTGCATGGTTAAGCCGTGGCCCGTGGCCGATCGCTCGCGATCGGGGCACACCACTGTCACCTGGTGCCCTGCTGCGGCCAGGGTCGTCGCCAGAGTCCGCATGCCCAGGGCAAAAATACCGTCGTCGTTGCTGATCAGAATGTTCATGACTGCTCCCCCGCCACACTAAAATAATCAAAGCTTGGGGAATACCAAGTTGGGCCTTGCCCCATTGTTGTTGCACCATACACCCAGAATGACTTCCGCACCCACCCAGCTCGAAGCTGACCTGATAACCATGAAGCAGGCCGCCCAGGAGGCGATCGCCGCTGCTGCCACCCTAGACGAGCTAGAGCAGCTGCGGATTGGGTACCTGGGCAAAAAGGGCCAGCTCTCCAAGGTGTTGGGAGGTATGGGTAAGCTCTCTGCAGAAGAACGGCCCCGCATCGGGGTCTTGGCTAACGAGGTCAAAGAGCTGATCCAAACCCAGCTCGATCAGGGTAAAGCCACCCTAGAAGCGGCTCGCATTGAGGCTCAGCTCGCTACCGAAACCCTCGATGTGACCATGCCGGGCATTTTTTACCCCCAGGGCCGCATTCACCCCATCAACAGCATTATCGATCGCATTGTCGATATCTTTGTGGGCTTGGGCTACACCGTCGCCGATGGCCCCGAAATTGAAACCGACTACTACAACTTTGAAGCGCTCAACTTTTTGCCCGACCACCCGGCCCGCGACATGCAGGACACCCTGTATCTGCCCAACGGCCACCTGATGCGCACCCACACCTCTAATACTCAGATTCGCTACATGCAGAGCCACGAGCCGCCGCTGCGGGCCGTGGCCATTGGCCGCTGCTACCGCCGCGATACGGTCGATGCTACCCACGCCGCCGTATTCCATCAGATCGAGTTCTTCGCCGTCGATACCGATATCACCTTTACCGATCTGCGGGGCACCATCAAGGTCTTCTTAGAAGCCCTCTACGGCGATATTCCAGTCCGGTTTCGTCCTAGCTACTTCCCCTTCACTGAGCCTTCTGCTGAAGTGGATGTGCAGTGGCAGGGCAAGTGGCTGGAGGTGCTGGGCTGCGGCATGATCGATCCCAACGTGCTCAAATCGGTGGGTTATGACCCCGAAATCTACAGCGGCTTTGCCGCTGGGCTAGGGGTTGAGCGCCTGGCCATGGTACAGCACCAGATCGACGACATTCGTCGCCTCTACACCAGTGATCTGCGGTTCTTGCAGCAGTTTTAGCAGAATAATCTCATGCCACAAAAGGCCGGTATAGGCTATAGGGAAAGATGGGAAATCTAGGGACACCGGTCTAGGCCCCACGCTTGGGGTTAAGGCTCTCCTCTTTGCCGTATTTAGGCTGCCGAAAGTTGAGCCGATGGTCTAGAAATCAATGCTGCGGCTGCTTGCGATCGCAGTCCAGAAAGTTTTGCCTGGGTTCTTGCTATACAGAACACCACAACGACTCTGTATACAATGGACTGTATACAGGAAGCGTCACGGTTTATGATGGTCTGTAACGTTTTCTGGAGTCAACGTTTCATCTCTTCACCGCACTCCTCCTATTGAGTACCTATGGCCCTCTTACAAACCCTTAGCGTTAACGGTAAGCGTCTCAACCAGTGCATTGACGACCTGGCTCAGATCGGGCAGCTCGAAAACGGTGGTATTTGTCGGTTAGCCTTCAGCTCAGAAGATTTTCAAGGACGCGAGCTGGTGCGGCGGTGGATGGTAGAAGCAGGGCTGAGTACCTGCATTGATACGGCAGGCAACCTGATTGGCCGTCGCCCAGGCCGCAAACAGGCCCCAGCCATTGCCACCGGTTCTCACATCGACACAGTGCCCTGCGGCGGCAAGTTTGACGGCAATTTGGGTGTGCTGGCTGGCATCGAGGTGGCGCGTACCCTACAGGAAAACAACATCACCCTGGACCACCCCTTTGAGGTAATTGTTTTCGCCGACGAAGAAGACACCATGATTGGGGGCCGCGCTATGGCCGGTACCGCGTCTTTAGATGCCGCTGACTACCACCGCAAAGACGGTCGCCCCATCGACGCATGCGTCAATACCGCAGGCGGCAATTGGGAGCAGCTAGCCCTGTCTAAGCGCACCCGCGACGATATCTGCGCGTTTGTCGAACTCCACGTTGAGCAGGGCGGAGTATTGGAAACGGCCCAAAAGCAGATTGGCGTGGTGCAGGGCATTGTCGGCATGCAGCGCTACCAAATTCACATAACTGGACGGCCCAACCATGCTGGCACCACCCCAATGGATCAGCGTCAAGATGCCCTGGTGGCCGCCGCTCAGGTGGTGCTGGTGGTCAATCGTTTGGGTAAGCGCCCTCCGGCCCAGCAGGTGGCCACGGTGGGTGCTCTGCAGGTATGGCCCAACGCCGACAACATTGTGCCGGGCCAGGTGCAGTGCAGCATTGATGTGCGCGACCTCAACCAGCACGTGATTAATGATTTAATTGACGATCTAAAAGAGGAGCTGCGGCTGATTAGCCAGAGCACCGGCACCAAAATTGAGATTGTGCCCCAGCTTAACGTTGCTCCCAGCCCTGCGGCGGAGCATATTCAGGCGATTATCGCTGAAGTGAGCGATCGCTTTGGTCTGAGCCACATGCCGATGCCCAGCCGCGCAGGACACGACGCCCTTGAGATGGGCCGCTTTACCGATATGGGCATGATCTTTGTGCCGAGCGAAGGCGGCTTTAGCCACTCAGAGGTGGAGTACACGACTCCCGAGGAGTGCGTTAACGGTGCCAACGTATTGCTAGAAACCTTGCTGCGCCTCGATCGCCACTACCGCTGAGCAGGGTTATCCCTACTGGGGATGGTCAGGTTGTTGACGCTATAGTTGAACCACGGCTCCTATACATATCACAATCATTCCTATGGCTTTCTTTGGTTTAGGCAAAGGCAAAAAGTCCGAGATGCCCGCCGCTAGTGAGGCACTTCCGGGCCGGTCTGCAACTATGCCCGTGCCCGACAAGCACTACGTCAACGGCAATCCTCTCAATCCCCCTTTTCCCGCTGGTATGGAGCTAGCGCTCTTTGGCATGGGCTGTTTTTGGGGCGCTGAGCGCAAGTTTTGGCAGCTAGAAGGCGTATATTCTACTTCTGTAGGTTATGCGGCTGGCTACACCCCCAACCCAACCTATCAAGAGGTGTGCTCTGGGCTGACGGGCCACAACGAAGTCGTGCGCGTCGTCTTTGACCCAGCGGTCATCACCTACGAGCAAATTCTCAAAACCTTTTGGGAAAACCACAACCCTACCCAAGGTATGCGCCAGGGTAACGATGTCGGTACTCAGTACCGCTCGGGTATTTATGTCTACTCTGAGGCCCAGCGTCAGCTGGCAGAATTGACTCGCCAGGCTTATCAAGAAGCCCTCAATCGTTCTGGTTACGGCGCTATCACAACTGAAATTCTGGATGCTCCGGAGTTCTACTATGCCGAAACCTATCACCAGCAGTATCTGGCCAAAAACCCAGGCGGCTACTGTGGCTTAGGCGGTACCAACGTGGCCTGCCCCGTAGGGGTAGCCGTCGAGGGATAGAACGCCCCCTTTAATCCTTAGGGTTGATACTTTTTGGTCATGCAACGCTTCAAGAAAACTGTGAAGCGGGCATGACCATTTTTTTTGTTTAGTTTTGATTCAAGCAATGCAGGTAACATAAGCTGACGCTTGAATTTGGGCTTCTTGGGGAAAATGCTCAGCTTGCCTCGCTTAGCTATCGGTCTAGATCTAATTAAAATCATCTAGTTTAACGGCGTTAGGAGGTTGATGAATCACAGCAGGAAAACATATTCAAAAGCAGGATGGACCTATCTTGAGGAGGACTTTTGATTTTTAATGCGCTACTTTCTAGGTGTCACAGATAGAACTCAGCTTCGTCCTCAAGCATAATCATTGATGAAGTCTTGATGAACTCCTGAAGCCACTTTCAAACTCTAGGCCTCAAGCCTGTATTTTCAAGTTGAGCTATAGTCCCTAATTCTCTTTTTTTAGCATGCATCAGATTGGCGTTGTGACTATTGGCCGCAATGAGGGAGAGCGCCTAATTCGCTGTCTCACATCTCTACAGGCCAGTGTGCCCGCTGGTAGCCCCATTGTCTATGTAGATTCTGGCTCTACCGATGGCAGCGTTGCCAGGGCACGGGCAATGGGAATTAGCGTTGTTGAACTCGATATGACTGTGCCCTTTACCATGGCTCGAGGGCGCAACACCGGGTTTCAGTACTTAGTCGATAATTTTCCCGATCTGACCTACGTGCAGTTTGTGGACGGTGACTGCGAGCTACTGCCCAGCTGGATCGATCGAGCTGTTGCGGCGTTGGGTCAAGCAGACGACCTGGCCATCGTCTGTGGACGGCGGCGCGAACGGTTTCCTGAGGCGTCTCCCTACAATCGTTTGGCTGATATGGAGTGGAATACGCCTGTAGGGGAGGCTAAAGCCTGCGGAGGCGATATGCTGGCCCGGGTTGAGGCCATCAAAGCCGTGGGCGGCTATAACCCCAAAATGATCTGTGGGGAAGAGCCAGAGATGTGTATTCGACTGCGTCAAAAGGGATGGCGAATACAGCGCATCGATGCCGATATGACCCTGCACGATGCAGCTATGACTCGCTTTGGGCAGTGGTGGAAGCGATCGATTCGAGGGGGATGGGCGGTTGCAGAAGGTAAAGCCATGTATGGCGACTCTGCCGAGGTATACATGGTGAAAGAAGATAAAAGCGGCTGGCTTTGGGGAGCGATTATACCTGCGGTGGCGGTGGCGTTAGCCTGGCCTAGCCGGGGGGTAAGCCTGGTGCTGCTGCTGGGCTATTTAGTCTTAGGATGGCGGATCTACAAGTATCGCCGAGGGCAGGGCGACTTGCCGGGGCACGCGCGTATTTATGCTTTCTTCTGTACGCTTTCTAAATTTCCCCAGGCGCTTGGGCAGGGCCGATATTGGCTAAATCGCTGGCGCAACAAGCCTGCTACGCTGATCGAATATAAATCAGCTCCGATGGTTAGCCCAGAGCCTTAGTTCCCAGACAATCGTTAGGCTGCATCGGCTGGTATAACTAGCTAGCGGCGACGTTGATTGCCTCTGTCAGCACCATGCGGTAACCCATGCCGCGCACGGTTTCGATGCAGTCGCTGCCCAACTTTTTGCGCAGGTAGCCCACGTAGACATCGACAATGTTTGAGCCTGGGTCGTAGCCGTAGCCCCAGGCTAAGTCGAGCAGCTGCTCGCGGCTGAGCACCTGCCCGGCGTGGCGCATAAACGTTTCGGTGAGAATAAACTCGCGCGCTGACAGTTCGACCACTTGGCCGCTTGCCTGTACCTGTCGGGTCATTAGGTCGAGCACTACAGACCCAACGGTGAGCGTGGTTTTGGCCAATTCGGAGCTGGTTTGCAGCGATCGCAGCCGGGCGCGAATGCGGGCCAGCAGTTCTTCAAAGCGAAAGGGCTTGGTGACGTAGTCGTCGGCCCCAGCCTCTAGCCCGGTTACCTTGTCGTGAAGGTCGTCGCGGGCGGTGAGCAAAATGATCGGTTTGGCGAAGCCCTGGCCGCGCAGGGCTTCTAGCACCGTCATGCCGTCGCGATCGGGCAGCCCCAGGTCAAGAATTAGCAGGTCAAACTTGCCCCCTAGGGCCAGAGCAATGCCGCCCTCGCCATCTTCGGTGTGGGTGGTGATAAAGCCGTGAGCTTGAAGTCCTTTTTCTAAAAAGGAGGCAATGCGGGGTTCGTCTTCAACGATCAGAATGCGACTCATGGATAGAGCTCCTGGAGCGGTTTGAGGGGTAGAACCAAGGTAAACGTCGCGCCACAGTTGGGCTGGCTGGTGAGCTGAATGATACCGCCGTGGGCCTGCACGATAGCTTGCACAATGGCTAGCCCCAGGCCCGAACCTTCGGAGCGACCGTAGCGACTCTTGCCGCGCACAAAGCGCTGAAAGATACGGGTTTGATCGGCTGGCTCAATGCCTTCGCCGGTATCGCGGACCCAAAGGTGAATTTGATCGTGGTGACGACTGGACCCCAGCGCGATGGTGTCACCTGGGCGGGTGTGCTGGGTTGCATTGTGGGCCAGATTGACGATCGCCTCGGTCAGGCGCTGGCGATCGCCGATCAGCTGCCCAGCGGCGATCGCCTCTAGCTGCCAGCCGCGATCGCCCAGGGCGGTGATTTTGGCGTACAGCTCTTCGGTAAACGCCGTCAGGTCAATTGGTTCAGGAAACAAAAAGTCGGGGCGTTCGGCCTTGGCTAACAGCATCAGCTCGTCGATGAAGCGGCTCATGCGGTCGAGCTCGTCGATGACGATATCGAGGGTTTCTTGCTGCTCTTGGGGGGTAGTGCCCATCAGTTCTAAATGGCCGCGCACAATGGTGATCGGGGTGCGCAGCTCGTGGCCAACATCGTTGAGCAACTGCCGCTGACTGTTAAAGGTGGCCTCGATGCGATCGAGCATGTCGTTAAACGTGCGGGTCAGCTCGGCAATATCGCCTGTGGCCCCTTCTAAGGGGATGCGCTCGGTCAGATTTGACTCGGTGATCAGGCGAGCGGTTTGGCTCAGCAGCCGCAGCGGGGCCAGCACCCGGCCCGCCGCAAACCAGGCCAGGGCAGATGCGATCGCCAGCACCACCAGCGACACCTGGGCAATAATCAGCACCAGCTCGTTGACCTCGGCGCGATCGCGGCTGACCATATGGGCTACGACAAACACGCCCCTTACCTGCCCTGCCGCCATGATTGGCTCAGCCAGGTAGAGCACGGTGCCAGAGACGGTAGCTTCGCCGTCCTGCCTGGGTTGTGTTAACGTTTCCCACTCCCGCATCAAAACGCTATCGGGCCGCAGCGCCATGGGTAAAGCCAGCGAACTGGCCTTATAAAACTTACCGTCGACAATGGCCAGCAGGTACTCGTTGTCTTCGGGAATATTGCGCGACAGAAACACGTCAAAAATCGCGTCAATATCGTTGCCAAAGGGCTGGCCGGTTTCAGGATTTCTGCCGTTGTGCAGCTGCCGAAATTCTTCTACTTCCTGGTACAGCGACTGCCCAACCCGCTCGTCTAGGCGAGTCAACAAAATTTGCCGCACCGTCAGCACCGACGCCACACTCGAAAGCGATATGAGCAGCAGGTACCAAATCAAAATTCGGCTGCGTGCTTCGCCCAGCATCTGTCGCCAACCGCTCAGCGGCGGCAGGGACGAAGTCAGCTTGGATGGAGCAAGAGGTGCCAAAGGGATAACAACAGGGACAATTGAGCTGGTACAGCGCGGCGGGCAAAGCCTGCTGAGCCAGACAAAAAAGCAGATATCTAAATAATTGTGAAGGGTTTTGGCCCTAAAAGTTCCTTGGGTCGGTGCGAACGTGCTGATGATTGAGCTTGAGCCCTGAGCGTTATGCCCCGTTTAAGGTCTTATCTAGGCGGTTTTCGCACAGGCACAAGAGCTGTTCGGTGAAGGGGCGGCGGCTGGGAATGCGGGTGCTGATGTGAAGATGCCGCACCAGGGTCAGCACAGTGTACAGCTCTATTTCTTGTTTCAGGGCGTTAATCGCTTCGGAGTCCTGTCCAGGTCTGCAAGTCAGGTTGAGATAGGCCATTTTGAGCCTGGTTTCGCGATCGCTCAAGGCTCCAACATCGCCCCTTTCTCGCAGGCTTTGCTCGGTAATGTGGGCGATAAAGTTGCCGACGTCTACCGCTGGCGATCCCTGGCAGCAGAGGTCGAGGTCGACCAGCCAAAGGCGTTGTCCGTCCGGGTTTTCAGCGTCGACGAGGATTTGATCGGCGTAGAAGTCGCGGTGGATGGTGGTTTGGGGAGTGGATGGGTAGCGGTCCCTGAGCGAAGTCGTTTGTCCTTTGGACAGGCTTTGCCAACGCGCTAGCGTCTCCCATAGGGAGAAAGGGGGTAGGTGGGTGAGGAGATGAGGAGGTAAGGGGGTGAGGGGGTAGATGGAGTTAGCTAGGGTGTGGCAGGCGGCGAGAATGTCGTGGATGCGGGTAGCCCAGTGGGGATGCTGCTCGACTACCAGGGGGAGGCGATCGCGCAGAATGCTCAGCTCGTTGGCCAGGTTGTGGGTTTTGGCGGTAGAAACTGGAGTGCGGTGGAGCTTGTGGGCGAGTTCAGCAATCCGCTGGGCCAGGCGAATTCCGGCTGGCGTAGGCAGCAGTTGGGTGGCGGGGGTGCCGGGCACTTTGCGCTGGAGCACCATGTGCCAGTCGGGCAGCAGCCCTAGGGGTTGGGGGACACAGAGGCAATCGCGGCTGTGGGCATCCCATCCGGTGTTCCACAGATCCTGCTGGATCTGGTAGCTGGCGCGATCGGTACCCTTGGCGCGAATCTTGCCCAGCAATGTTGTAGGCCCCGTAGCCGTGTCGAGATGGTACTCAATCAGGGCGCGGCGACCAGCCCTGTGCCGCATCAGCGTAGCCCTGGTGACCCGGTGAAGTTTGGGTACGACCGCTTGCAGCTGAATCTGAGCCTTCTCTGGGTCGAGGGCGTTTTCCAAAAATGGGATTTTAGGATCCAGCACCGTTTCCTCCTCTGCTACACCGCCCCCACAGATGTCTCCTCGCGCAGGGCCGACTGCATGCGAAAGAGAGTGGCGTAGGGGCCGTTTTGAGCCAGCAGCTCGCTGTGGGTGCCCTGCTCAACCACTCGCCCCTGCTCCAGATAGAGAATGTGATCTACGGGGGAAACCAGCGATAGATTGTGGGTGATTAAGAACGTGGTGCGGCCCTGGGTCAGCTGTCTGAGTGCGGCGACTACAGCCTGTTCGCTGGCGCGATCGAGCCCAGTCGTGGGTTCATCCAAAATTAAAATTGGGGTCTGGCGAATGGCGGCACGAGCGATCGCGATTCTTTGCCGCTGCCCGCCCGAAAGGGTTGCCCCCCGCTCGCCCACCAAAGTGTCGTAGCCCTGGGGCAGGGCGGTGATAAAGTCGTGGGCAGAGGCCAGGCGGGCGGCAGCTTCAATGTCAGCCTGGCTGACTCCGGCTACACCGTAGGCGATGTTTTCGCGAATGCTGGCGGCAAACAGCAGGCTCTCCTGCAGCACCACGCTAATTTGGGGCCGCAGGCTGTCGAGGGTAAAATCGCGAATATCTTGCCCGTCAATCCGGACGCTGCCAGCGGCGGGGTCGTAGAGGCGCAGCAGCAGACTCATCAGGGTAGATTTGCCGCTGCCAGAGGGGCCGACGATGGTCACCTGCTGCCCCGGCTGTACCGAGAGATTCAGCCCTTTGAGCACGGGGTGCCCTGGTGCGTAGGCAAACCACAGATTGTCCAGGCGCACGGCTCCGGCAAGGATGGGGGCTGGGCGGGCGTGAGGGCGATCGCGCACCTCAGGCCGTGTCTCCATCACGTTCAGAATGCGCTCTCCTGAGGCGGCGGCCTTGGCCAGTCGGCCCGTGTACTTGGCAAAGTTCTGCACGGGCTTAAACGCATTTTTGAGATAGCTCAAAAACACCAGCACATCCCCCGGCGTGAGGGCATCTTGAATGACCAGCCGGGACCCAAACCACAGCACTAGGGCCGTGCCCAACGCAATCACCACGTCCACAGTACGCTCCAGATGGGCGGCCAGGCGCTTGGTTTCGACCACATCATTGAGGCTGCGCTGGTTTTGTCGGGCAAAGGTGTCGGCAAAGGCAGTCTCCAGCGATAGCGCCTGCACCAGCTTAATGGCTGCCAGCGACTCGGCTGCCGTAGCCGCCACTGCCCCCTCCCGCTGGCGCTGCTGTAGCGAGGCACTGCGAATGCGTTTGCTAAAGCGAGCCGCCGCCAGCCCAAACAGCGGAAATGTCACTGTAGACAACAGGGCCAGCCGCCAGTCTAGCCAGACCATGACGACAACCATACCCACCAGGGTAAGCAGACTCGACACCAGGGGTAGCGCGGCGGTAATTAGCACCTCCTGCAGGCGGCTGGCATCGCCGCTGACCCGCACAATCAGGTCGCCGCTGCGAGCCTGGGTGTGGTAACCCAGGGAAAGCCTTTGCAGATGGCGGTAGAGCTGGTTGCGCACCTGAGTCATGACGCGGCTGCTGGCGATCGCTAGACTCACCGTATTCCAATACGTTGCTAGCGCCCGCAGCCCCGTTAGCGCTACGATCGCCACCACCGCCCCCGTCAGCAGCAGCGCCGGATCCCACGCGCTCAGGGGTGCCAGTCGGACGGAGGTATCACCCCGCGCCGGCACCAGCACGTAGTCAAAGATCACCTTCATCGGCCAGGGTTCCAGCACCCGCAGACCCACATCGGCCAGCAGCGCCAGCCCCGAAACCGTCAGCAGCGGCCACTGGGTCCGAATGAGCGGCCAAAAATAGCGGCCAAACTGCCAAAGGCCCGGTACCGCTTGGGTTAATGAGGAAGATCGATCCATAGGGTCAGCAACGAATTGGTTCAGGGGTACGTCTCGAAAATGCCTGATCTGGTGGTGGGCAGTGCCCACCCTACAGTAAAGAGCTGCAACTGCAGAGCCGAGTGCCGCCCCCAGATCCATTGGCAGAACAGGGGTTTAAACCGATGATCAGCTAGTCCTTTCCGTGAGGTCAAGGACGACGGAACGTCCTTGTCGATGGGGTCTGGGGCCAGCGAAATGGCCCCAGCGGTAACTCTGGCTTTCCAACCAATCAGAGCCGGTGCATCGCTGCGCGGATGCACCCTACGGGTTCGGACCGAGCGATCGCCAGAATTTGCTCAGCCACCCCATCCCAGGTGTGGCGAGCCAAAACCTGCCGCCGGGCCGATCGCCCCAACGAACGGCGCAAGTCGGGCGATCGCCAGAGCCGCTCTAGCGCGATCGACAGGGCATTCTCATCGCCAGGCGGGCAAAGCAAGCCAGTTACGCCATGCACCACCAGGTGCCGCAGCTGGCCGATATCGCTTACCACCACCGGCAGCCCCGCCGCCATGTACTCCACCACCTTGAGCGGTGAAAAATAAAAGTCAGGGCTGGCCGGGTAGGGGGCCACCGCCACATCCATCTGAGCCAGCAGCTCAGGAATGCGATCGGCGAGCACGGCCCCCGTGCAGCGAGCGACCGACTGTAGCCGCCGCTCAACCAGCTGTACCTCCAGGCGATCGCGCTCTGGCCCATCACCGACAATTAGCAGTCGCGCTTGGGGCACCCGCTGATAGAGCTGATCAAAAGCGTTGACCAGGTGAGCCAGCCCGTGCCAGGGTTTCAGCGACCCCACAAACCCTACGGTAAAGGTAGACGATCGCGATTCTGTTGCCGATTGCGAAAATGGCACCTCAGCAAAGCGATGGTGGTTCACGCCGTTGGGAATCACCCGCACGCGATCGCCATCCACCCAGCCGGTTACATACTGCTTGACCTGTTCAGAAACGGCGATGATGGCCGTCGCGCTTTGAAACGCTCGCTCGGCCACCCGCCTGGCCGCCTGGTGCTGGATCAGGCCGCGATGCCGTGCCTGTTCTTCAATCAGGGGAGCATTGACCTCCAGCAGCGCCGTAATGCCCTGTGACTGAGCAAATTCCATTGCGCTATGGCTCCATAGAGAGTAGCGCTCGTAGACGGCATCAAAGGGATCGGCCTGTTCTAGAGCAGCGCGCAGGGGATAGTTGTTGCCGAGGGCAGCGGTTTCTCGCCGGGCCAGATCGCCCTTGGGCACCGGGGGCAGGGCATGTAGCGGCACATCGGCCAGATCTGCCGGCGGATCGCCGCCCCAGCGCACGGCAAACAGCTCTACCGTGGCCCCCTGATGGTGCAGGGCGCGAATCACCTCCTGCACATGGATGGAGCATCCCTTCTGACCAAATACCGGGATGCCTGGATCGGCGCAAACGTAGGCAATGCGCATGGTTCACATCTCCTGAAGCTGGGGCTGAAGCTGGGGTGCAGGGCAAAAGTGCGTTCGCAGGACAGCCGCATTGTGGGCGATATCAAACTCGGCTTCAATCAGCGATCGCGCCCTGGCCGCCAGTTCTGTCCCAAGTTCGTCCTCGTTCAGCAGTCGCTGCAGCGCCGTAGCCAGGCCGTCGCTATCCCCCTGGTCTACTAGCAACCCGGTTGCACCATCGCGAATAATTTCCGGGATGCCGGTTACATCGGTGGCCACACAGGGGGTGCCCAGGGCCATCGCCTCCAGCAGCGCCGTGGGCAGCCCGTCGCGGTTGCCGTCGCTGCCAACCACGTAGGGGGCGACAAAGACAGAGGCCTGCTGCATCAGGGCAAATACCTCGTGCTGGGGGCGGGGGCCTAAAATCTCCACCCAATCATCCAGGTGCAAGGCCTGAATCTGCGATCGCAGCTTTTCCTCCAGCGGCCCCGTACCAACCAGTTGGCAGGTAAACTCGACCCCGCGCTGGCGCAGGCGATCGCAGGCCTCAATCAGGTAGGTAAGCCCTTTCTTCTCCACCAGGCGGCACACCGAGAGAATAGTGGGCGATCGCCCCGCCGTCGGCTGGTAGCGCAATGCTGCCAAATCCATGCCGTTGTAGATGCGCTGCACCCGACTGGCATCGGCCCCAAACCGCTGGCGCAGGTAGGCCAAGTTGTAGTCGCTCACGGTAACGACCGAAGCCGCATCCCGCAGTTTGCGGCGCAGATCTTCAGGATCTACCGACTCGTGAAAAATATCTTTGGCGTGGGCGGTAAAGCTGTAGGGCACGGCGGCGAAGTGGGCTGCCAACCGCGCCACGCTGGTGGCCACGCTGCCAAAATGGGCGTGCAGGTGAGTAATGCTCCGCAGCCGCACCTCCTGGGCCAGCCACGCCGCCTGGTAGACCACGCTAGAGCCCTCGTTGGCCGCGTAGCCTAGCTTCCCCCACAGGTCGGGGAATACCTGAGCCGCCTCCTTCAATTCTGACCAAAAGTAGGTGGCCGCGCTGGGGTTTGGGGTGTCAATCGATGGATTGCTGCGTCCCTGACTTGGTTTGTGCAGGTAGGTCACTGGAGCCCGCACGCGCGAAATCTTGTCTTGAAAGTGGGTATCCGACGGCGGGCGCAGGGCAAAGATATGCACCTCTACACCCGCCGCCTCGTGGGCCAGTATCTCGTTGACAATGAAGGTCTCTGAATAGCGAGGGTAGCGTTTGACGATGTAGGCAACGGGGGACATGGGGAGTGGATGGGTGAACGAGTGGATGGGTGATGGTCCCTGAGCGGAGTCGTTTGTCCTTTGGACAGGCTTTGCCAACGCGCTAGCGTCTCCCATAGGGAGAAAGGGGATGGGTGGGTGGGTTAACGATCAAGGGGATGAGGAGGGTGGGGAAGATGTAGACGGCTTCTCGTAGGGTCCTAGTGAGAGGTAGGGAGATGAGGGTAGGGGAAGAGGCTAGATTGCGGCTGTCAAGAGGCTTGAGAATTTGGCAGGGTGGCGATCGCAAGCAGCCTTTTGAGGTCGACTGCCAGGTTGTCTAGCCCGTTGAGGTTAACGCTGGCACCGCCAGCGGGACGAATGGGCCGGGGTTGATGAAGCCAGTGGGTTAGGGCCTGGGGGCTGAGGTGGCTGGGATGCAGCATGTCAATGAGGCTCTGTCGGCGCAGGCGATCGGCCCGAAGCCACTGTTCCTGGCGGGGGCTAATGCGGGGCACCACCAGCGCGGGCTTTTGGTAAGCCAGAATTTCGCAGGTAGTGTTGTAGCCCCCCATCGCCACTACCCGACTGGCTTGCTCCAGCAGTAGCGTTGGCTCGGCCAGGTATTCCACTAGAAGCACTTGGGGGTTGGCCTCGACCAGGGCGCGCAGTCGCTGCTGTGCCTCAGCGGGCATAAAGGGGCCGGTCAGCAAGACGCCCACCGCAGCGGACGGAAAGGTGGCCTGGGCAAAGGCTGCGGCCAGGGCAGAACCATCTTGACCACCGCCTACCTGACACAGCACCAGGTCGCGATTCTCCATTGGACAGGCTGCGCCAACGCTGGGTAGCCTCAGCTGTTGAATTTGGTCGCGGGCCGCCGCACTAGTCGGGCGGGTGCGCGGGTCGAGGTAGCCTAACGGACGCATCTTAGCGGCAATATCGGCGGGAAAGCGGTACTCGCGGCGGAGATCGTAGATCGCCGGGTCACCGTAGATCCATACGGTGTCGTAGTAGCGGCGAATGGCAGCCATATTCTCGGCCCGGTGCCAGTCGCGGCGCACGGTGGCGGGGGTATCGAGCACATCTCGCAGGCCCAAAACACAGCGGGTGGGCAGGTGACGGCGAATATACTCCAGCGTGGCATCTAGCTCTCGTACGGCACCACGCGGCACGTTGTCCACAATCAGCACGTCGGGCCGAAAATTTTTGATCGTGGCTAAGATCAGCTGCGATCGCAGCCTGACAATCTCCTGTAGCTCCAGATTTAGCCGCCGCGACCGGTACTGTCCATCGGCCAGCTTGGCCAGGGCGGGCAGGGTGAGGGTATCGATTCCGACCGCCGCAGGCATTGCGTTGGCTTCGCCCATGCCGCTAATTAGCAAAATATCGACATCTAGCCCAGCCCTACCCAGAGCCTGGGCAATCAGCAAATTGCGCCGCTTGTGGCCTAGTCCCATGGTGTCGTGGGAGTACAGCACAATCCGCGATCGCCCTCTTTGAGGCTGAGGCTTTAGCGGGCAATCGCCCACCGGAGGCTCGGCGATCGCTGGGGTACCCAATGCCGGCGTCAGAGCTGCGATCGACCTCTGGGTTCGGTGCGGTGAGCGCAAAATAGCCTCCTCAACAGATAAAGCAGGTATTCAACCGTAAACTTTGGCTTAATGATGTAAAAACGGCTCAAAAGTTCCAAAAACTTGCTTAATTGCCCTAAATTGCTTCTTTAAGCCTCCAAGAAGCTGAAAACCCTATCTTTAAGCATGGCCGAGCAATTTAAGTACTTGGTGAAGGCTCCATGAGACCCTTCTCATTAAACTGAACCTCAGCAGCCCAAGATTGTGCGGTAGTCATTTTGAAGTTGGGTTGCTAAAGTAAATAAGCTTTGAGCTTTGTAAAGAAAACATTAACAAAGCTTATCTGTGGCAATGTTCAGTGGTAACCAATTGGGCTGCCTTTAACGGTGGGGAGTTTCTGTAGCTATGTCTGCGATCACCATTTTTTGCGATTTCGACGGCCCAATCGCCGATGTTTCTGAGCGCTACTACGCCACCTACCGCCAGGGGCTAGCGTGGGTACAAAATCAGGCTCAGCTCCAAAACGATCAGGTCGCCATTCGCTATCTATCAAAATCCCAGTTTTGGACCTTTAAGCAAAACCGCGTTCCCGATCGCCAAATTGCCCACTGGTCGGGCTTGGATGGAGGCTATATCGATGCTTTTTTGGCCCAGGTTAGCCGCATTGTTAACCACGCGGCCCTGCTTGACCACGACCAGGTACAACCCCAGGCCCGGGCTGGGCTAGAACTGCTGCGCCAGTGTGGGGCACGGGTGGTGCTGGTTACCCTGCGCCCCCCTGAGCAGGTGATGCAGTTTTTGAACCAGCACAATCTACACTGGGCGATTAGTGACCTCTACGGTATGCCCAGGGTCGATGCCGCCTACAAAAACCAGGCCAGCCACAAGGTAGAACGACTCAGGGCCGCGATCGCCACCCAGCAGCGCCAGGGCTACGACCTGCGCCACTCCTGGATGATTGGCGACACTGAGGCCGACATCATGGCTGGGCAAACCCTCGGCATCGACACCGTTGCCGTCACCTGCGGCATTCGCAGCAGCAGCTACCTCCAGAGCTTTCGCCCCACCCACCTGCTGCCCGACCTCTGGACAGCCTGCCAAAAGATTCAGCAGCGAGCCACCTTAGCCGGACCGCGAGGTTAGCCAATTTCTGAAACTGTGCCCGATCGCTAGCTGAGCGGAGTCGAAGCCAGCGATTGAGTTTGATAAAAGGGTGCTAGGAGTCCGACGAGTACCGATCCCACCAGCGGTTCAGGGGATAGTACAGCGCTGGTGCCCAGAGGCTGCTCAAGATAGCTGAGCTAAGCGCGATCCGCTGGTGATAAAGCCAGATACTGCCTAGAGGCGGGTAGAGCGAGTCGACTGACACCAGCTGATTAAAACTAATTTGCAGCGCCAGTACTGTCTCTGCAATGACCGCCATTGCAAATACAATCAGCGCCACCGACACAATATCTTCTTGGAGGTAGCGCTGCTTTTGCAGGCGAGCCGTCAGCACGCCCACCACAATCAGGCTCAGGGTATGAGTGGGGTGAGGAGAGGTCATGGCGTCTTGCAGCAGGCCCAGCACTAGCCCGGCCACCGCCCCCTGCCACTGATTGCGTTTAATGCTCCAGGCAACTACCCAGATCAGCAGCCAGTGGGGCGCAACCCCCAGCAGCTCCATGCCCGGTATGCGGCTGGGCAGCAGCAGCAGGCACACCAGCACCGACGCTGCCGTTACCATGCTGTTGATAGCCCAGGGCTGTCGCCACAGCGGCAGGGATGAAACCCGTGCGCTCACGGTCATGGCCTGGCCTCGCCTGCGTTTTCGAGTATTGTGCCGTTTTCGGAGGTGGCACCCGGCAGCACAGGAGCGTCAACGGTTTCCTTAGCCTCAAAAGGATGCACCATGGCCCACTCTAGGATGGGCAGCGGCGATGACAGCTGAATGACAGCCTCGGGGGCCGGGCTTTTGGTCAGGTCGATCGACTCAATGCGCCCGATCGGAATGTCCTGGGGAAACAGGCGGCTGTAGGAGGAGGTAACGATTACATCGCCAGTTTTGACGTCCGGCAGTTTTTCAAAAAACTCGATGACCACCCGGTTGTTAGACTGCCCCCGCACCACCCCCATGGCTCGGCTACGGCTGACCTTGGCCCCCACTCGACTGGTGGGGTCGCTAATCAGCAGCACCCGAGAGGTACTGGGAGATACAGCAATCACTCGCCCAATCAGACCACCCGGCCCGGTTACCACGTGCCCTACCGCCACGCCCTGACGGCTACCGCGATTGAGCACAACCTGCTGCCACCAGTGGTCAGCGGCGCGGCCAATGACGGCGGCTCGCACGCCTTCTCGGACGGCGGCGGCTTCGTAGTCGGCCATAGTTTGCAGGGAGCGGTTTTGGTTCTCCAGCTCCACAATGCGCTGCTGCAGCTCAAGAATATAGCTGTTCTCAAACTGCTGTTCGCGGCTGAGGCCCGGCTGCAGAGGGCGCGTTAGCCAATTATAGGCTTCGTAAATGAGGGCACCATCGCTAGCCCGCAATAGCCAAGCTGAGGAAACGGCCAGGGTAACCATTCCCGCCTTGAGGGCATGACGTGTCCACCAGCGGCGTAAAGCAAACATAGGTTCTGGGTAGATGACGACTTTGGCGCGGCCTTACAGGCTCGATCGCCCGCTGAACACCCGCCCCATCTGGCTAAAGTTCTCTAGCACCCGTCCGGTGCCCAGTACAACACAGCTCAGGGGGTCGGCGGCGACGTGCACCAATATGCCGGTTTCGTGGCTAATCAACGTGTCTAGCCCCTTGAGCAGGGCACCACCCCCGGCCAGCATAATGCCGCGATCGATGATGTCAGCAGCCAGTTCGGGCGGTGTGCGCTCCAGGGTGCGTTTTACGGCTTCCACAATTACCGAGAGGGGCTCGGCCATGCTCTCGCGAATTTCGGCACTCTTGACGGTTACGGTGCGAGGCAGACCCGACAGCAGGTGTAGACCCCGTACATCCATGGCAATCTCGTTGTCGTCGGGGCTGGGGTAGGCCGAGCCGATGGTAATTTTGATCTCTTCGGCGGTGCGCTCACCCACAACCAAGTTGTGCACCTTTTTCATGTAGCTGGAGATGGCCTCACTGAGCTCGTCACCCGCTACCCGCACCGATTCACTCAGCACGGTGCCCTGTAAGCTCAAGACGGCAACTTCGGTGGTGCCGCCGCCGATGTCAACAATCATGTTGCCGGTCGGCTCAGCTACGGGTAGACCTGCCCCGATCGCAGCTGCAACCGGCTCATCAATTAAGTAGACGGTGCGAGCGCCTGCCTGCTGAGCGGCATCCATAACGGCGCGGCGCTCAACCCCGGTGACGCCGCTGGGGATACCAATCACGATGCGGGGCGACACTAGCGTGCGGCCTTCGTGCACCTGGCGAATAAAGTGTTTGAGCATCAGCTCGGCGGTATCAAAGTCGGCAATCACGCCGTCGCGCAGGGGACGCAGCGCCATGACGTTGCCGGGAGTACGACCCAGCATGCGCTTGGCCTCTTCTCCCACCGCCAAAGGTTTCTTTTCGACCTGGTCGATGGCGACTACAGAGGGTTCTTGCAGGACCACCCCTTTGCCAGAAACATATACGAGGGTATTGGCTGTACCCAGGTCAATACCCATGTCGCGAGAAAATCTGTCGAAGAGAGCCACAGGCAATCACGCCCCTAAACTAAGAAAAAACAATTGACCAACGCCAAAGCGCCACCCTGAAGACTAACGCTGATGTCGAAGTGGATTCTATTACGTTTCGTATCGATGCGTCCAGTCAGGAAATAAGTATCTGTTAGCGAAAAAATGGACCCTGGCAAAAAAACTCTGGTGCAGTGAGGCTTTGGGGACTTGAAACGGCAGCCCCTTCTCGAGGAACCAACGGCCTGATCCTAGACGTAGGGGATGCTAACTAAGTTCCTCAAGGCGGGGACATAGCGCTGACGGATAATTGAGGTTTCGCCTACAATGCGGGGACGTGCGTTAGGCAAGTAGCAATGACAGTTAACGTAGTAACCCTGGTAGGCCGGGTTGGCACTGACCCAGAGGTAAAGTATTTTGAGTCGGGCACGGTGGTGTGCAATTTGACGCTGGCCGTGCGGCGGCGCTCTAGCCGAGACGACAAGCCCGATTGGTTTAACCTGGAGCTGTGGGGCAAAAATGCTGAAGTAGCCGCCAACTACGTCCGCAAGGGCAGCCTGATTGGGATCAGCGGCTCTCTAAAACTCGATCACTGGCAGGACCGCTCTAGCGGTGCGGCCCGCTCTAAGCCAGTCGTGCGCGTCGATCGCCTCGATTTGCTAGGCTCTCGCCGCGACAATGAGTCAGCAATGACCTACAGCGATGACGAATTTTAGCCGCTCGCTTTTGGCGAGTTTTTCGCAGCTGCCCCAGCGGCATAGGCAGAATTACGGGGCAGCCGGACCAACCTCCTCTAGCCAGTCGAAGATTTGGCTGAGTTGTTCGGTGGTGACTAAGCCGTACTGCCACAGGGCCATAGGGAGCAGGTTGGTGGTCTGCCCCGCCTTGCGCAATCCCATCGCGATCGCCTCCGACGAGACGGCAAGCTCGGTCTGAAGAAACTCAATTAGCTGCTTCTGGCGTTGAGAGGGCATGGTGTGAGGGGCGGAGAGCCAATAGTTAGCGTTTACTATAGCGACTCTGACCAGGTTTTGCCTCCGCCCTGCGGTAATCTACGCCATTCGACTTATGCGACTTAAGGAAGACTATCTAGGACGGCTTTCCAGATAGTCGGTGAGGCGAATTAGGGTGTCGTTGAGCTTTTCCTCAATGGTGGGCTCGACCTCAGCGGCGGCCTCTTTTCGTTTGAAGCGCTCAAAGGTGCGGATGATGATGAAGAGCACCAGGGCAATAATTGCAAAGTCAATGACGGTGCCCAGGAAGCTGCCCAGGCGAATTCCTGGGCCGACGACGGCCTCACGCCAGTCAGTACCAGCTGATGACAGCAGGGGATTGATAATGGCGGGCATCAAAATGTCTTCCACTAGGGAACTAATGATGGCACCAAAGGCTCCGCCAATAATTACCGCTACGGCTAGATCGACTACATTCCCTTTCAGGGCAAAGGCCTTGAAGTCATCCCAAAAACTCTGGGCTCTTCCCCGAACGCGTCGTCCGCTAACGCCATTGGCCATAGGTTGATTCCTCATAGATAAATAGATCTATGCACAGGGGCACAGGCACACATTATTACAGCACCTATAAGGAATTTATAAGGACTGGGCCATATCCGTTGATGGCTCACCGAAGGCGCGATCGGAGCTTAAAGTAGCGTTAACCTACCCTTGGCTAGGAGGGCTATAAAATTGCGGCGACCTGCCTGAGCTGGAGTAAAAACCGATGCTGAAACCGATTCAAGTCGTCGAGCTGTTTATGACGACCCCCAACCATCAAAGCGTTGAGGCCGGGGAGACAATCTTCAAGATTGGCACCGTTGGCGAGTTTATGTATGGGGTGATTGAGGGCACGGTTGAGCTATGGGTTAACGATCGCGTGGTTGAAACCATCTCGGCAGGAGATGTGTTTGGGGAGGGAGCGCTGGTACAAATTCCCCATCTGCGCGCCTCGACAGCAGTGGCGAAAACCAACTGCCGCCTGGCACTGGTCGATGAGGCTCACTTTAAGTTCTTGGTGCAAGAGACGCCGATGTTTGCTCTGGAAGTCATTCGCAGTCTCTCAACTCGTCTGCGTAAGTTCAAAGCCGCTTGCGCGGCACCGCTTGAGTAGGGCGTTAGAGCAGACCTAGGGGCTGCTATCAGTTGATTGCTGATGACTTGAGAACTGACTCTCGCAGCCTCTAGCCTGTTTTTTGGGTCGGGCGTGGCCCTGCTGCTGGGATCAGCACTGTAGCTAAAATTGATGACACGCCCTAGGGCAGGATGGTTTACTTTGGCTTGGGGATAAAGGGCTGTATGTTTAGCCACCCTTTTTGTTGTCGTCGCCGTCCTATCCTAAACTGCACCTCAGGACGTTAGCGAATACGGTTTAGACCGAGGAGTTACAGGATGGACGCCGCCGCGCTCTGGCAACGCTATAAAGACTGGCTCTACTACCACGAAGGTCTGGGCTTTTACCTGGATGTCAGCCGCATGGGCTTTGACGATGCTTTTGTGGCCGCCATGCAGCCCCGCTTTGAAAAGGCTTTTGCGGACATGGCTGCCCTGGAGGCCGGGGCGATCGCCAACCCCGACGAAAACCGCATGGTGGGCCACTACTGGCTGCGCGATGCCGATCTCGCCCCCACCCCAGAACTCAAGCAAGACATTCTCGAAACCCTGACCAGCATCGAGCAGTTTGCCAGTCAGGTGCGCACGGGTAGCATTTATCCCCCTGGGCAAGAGCACTTTACCGATGTGCTCTCGATTGGCATCGGCGGTTCGGCCCTGGGGCCGCAGTTTGTTGCCCAGGCGCTGGGGCCAGACTTTCCGCCCCTCGACATTCACTTTATCGACAACACCGACCCCGAGGGCATCGATCGCCTGCTGGCCCGCCTCGAAGATAAGCTGCCCACCACCCTGGTGATTGTCACTTCCAAATCGGGGGGTACCGCCGAGACCCGCAACGGCATGGTCGAAGTGCGCACCCGATTTGAGCAGCGGGGGCTCAACTTTCCCAAGCAGGCGGTCGCCGTCACCGGGCGGGGCAGCAAGCTGGAGAACCAGGCCCTCAGCGAGGGCTGGCTGGCCACCTTCCCCATGCGCGACTGGGTGGGCGGGCGCACCTCTGAGCTGTCGGCGGTGGGGCTGCTGCCTGCGGCCCTGCAAAACATCAGCATTCGCTCAATTCTCGGTGGCGCACGCGAGATGGATGCCGCCACCCGCGTGCCCAACCTGCGCCGCAACCCCGCCGCCCTGATTGCCCTGGCCTGGTACTATGCCGGCAACGGCAAGGGCGAAAAAGACATGGTGGTGCTGCCCTACAAAGACAGCCTGCTGCTGTTTAGCCGCTACCTGCAGCAGCTGGTGATGGAGTCGCTGGGTAAAGAAAAAGATCTTGACGGCAACCTGGTCTACCAGGGGATTGCCGTCTACGGCAACAAGGGATCTACCGACCAGCACGCCTACGTGCAGCAGCTGCGCGAAGGGGTAGCCAGCTTCTTTGTCACCTTCATCGAGGTGCTGAAGGATCGAGAGGGCGATTCGGTGGAGATGGAGCCCGGTGCCACTAGCGGCGACTTTCTGTTTGGCTTTTTGCAGGGCACCCGCAAGGCTCTCTACGAAAACCAGCGTCAGTCGATTACCCTGACCATTCCCGAAGTCAATGCCCACACCGTGGGGGCCATGATCGCGCTGTATGAGCGGGCGGTGGGCTTCTACGCCTCGCTGGTGAATATCAATGCCTACCACCAGCCGGGGGTTGAGGCGGGTAAACTGGCCGCCGCCGGAGTGCTGGACCTACAGCAGGCGGTGGTCAACGCCCTGGCCCAAAGCTCAGCCCCGTTGACCCTCGGTGAACTGGCGGCCCAGGCCGGGGCACCCGACCAGGTGGAGACGATCTACGCGATCGCGCGTCACCTCCACGCCAATCAGCGCAGCCTGGTCATCCACGGCAACCCTGGCCATCCGGAGGCGATCAAGATCTCGGCTTTGAAATAAGTCTGTAGGTTGTTCCGGTGGCCAGTTTGAACCTTTCGACTGGCCACCCCAACTATCAGTCAGGGATCCAGACATAGGGGCTGCCCGATACGGTAATGCCCTCAGTCTTAGAAAAGCGAATCACCACCAGCCGAGAGCTGTCGCGGCCCAGGTCGAGGTAGCCGCTGGCCCAGACATCAGAGCGCACCACGCCCGTAATTTCGAGTCGATAGCCACCGGGGGGCAGGTAGATGGTCTCTTGGCGATCGAAGTTATGCGGGCGATACACCAAGCGGTTATTGAGATAAACCGATCCCCAGTCGGTGCCTCGGGCATCGAACTCAACCCGCACCTGCTCGCTTTCTGGCTCAGGGTAGGGGTAGGGCAAAATAATAATCGACGGCTGGCGCAGAATATTTGGCAACTGCCGAATGATCACTCGCCGATTGGAGCGAATGATGCGGTCAGGCTCAACGGTGGTACCCTCCTGGGCTTGAGCGATCGGTGTCCACGATAGAGCTACTGTGGCGGCTACACCCCAAACGAGTCGCCACCAGCGCTGCTGTGACACCCCAGGGCCAGTCTTTGCCCCCTGCTTGCCTGCCTTGCCTCTACACGCCTCAGCCTCCATCCCAACGCTCCTTAACGCGCAGCCTCCAGTTCGATGGTAGTTGCCCCTGTTGTCAATCTATGGCGGCCTGTGACTCTTAGCCAACCGGCGCTCAACTGGCGACCACTGGGCGGGTAGATATCCACACCTCAGGCAGCCCGCTTTGTTCAGTAAAGTTGACTAAAATCTAAGTAAGGAAAAACAGTTTACCCAGGATTAGCGGCTAAGCTAGCTCTGAAGTCTAATTCAGCTTGTGCCATCGCCCTGACTGGGCACCTAAATCTATTTTGCCAAATCTATTTTGTTAGAGAGGATAGGGCTTTGAGTAATACCAGCAACTTTCGTGAAGCGATTAGCAAGGCCAAGGGCCAATCCTTAGTTGGCCCTAATGTGATCAAAAATGCCCTGCCCTACGTGGGTGGCGGCCTAATTTTGACCGCCCTAGGCTCCTTTGGCGGCCTGAGCGTGATGGCCAGCAACCCGGCTATCTTTATGCCCACCTTTTGGGTAGCGTTCATTGCTCAGATCGCCCTATTTTTTGTGGCGATGAATGTGGCTTCTAAGGGCAACAACAGCACTGCTCTGCCTCTGTTGGCTACCTACAGCCTGTTGACCGGCTACACCCTCAGCGGTTTGCTGGCGGTGGCCATTGGCACCTCCGGGGTCGGCGTCACCGGCATTGGGTTTGCGGCGCTGTCCTGCGGCATTGTCTTTATTGCGGCGCGCCAGATTGGTTCAAACCTGTCTGAAGAAGATGGTTTTGCCCTGACCAAAACTATTGGTATCGGCGTGGTTGCCGTGCTGCTAGCGGTGGTCGGCCAGTTCATCTTTAGCCTGTTTGGCGGCCCCATTCCCCAGTTTCTCGACATCGCCATCTCTGGCCTGGGCGTGCTGGTGTTCTGTGGCGCTTCGGTGGTGGATTTTTTCATTCTGCCCCGCACCTACAAAGACGAGCAGTACCTGTCGGCAGCGCTGTCGATGTACCTCACCTACATCAACCTGTTTGTGTTCATTCTGCGCCTCCTGATCGCCATCAACCGCGACTAGCGCACTGACGGGGGAACTCCCCTACGAAGAAAAGTCCCGGAGCCGAATGGTTGCCGGGACTTTTATTTGCCCCATCTCGGCCAATTGGGACCTATAGGGGCGCTAGAGTCTTCAACCTGTTCAGCTAAAAACGGCGTTTCGCGCCCTATCCTTCCTATACTGATACCTTGGTGCCCGTTGCCCTTATTCGCCCCGGATCAGTTGTTAAGGAGTCCCATGTCTGTTATCCGCGCCCTGCATCAACAGTTGGTCAGCAAAGAACGCTCTGCGGTGGAGATCACCCAGAGCTACCTCGACCAGATTGCAGCCCTGGAACCCCAAATTCACAGCTACCTGACGGTCACGGGCGATCGCGCCCTGGCCCAGGCGGCCCAGGTGGATGCTCGCATTGCCGCTGGCGAAGAGATTGGTATGCTGGCGGGCATTCCCATCGCGCTCAAAGACAACCTCTGTACCGAAGGGGTGCGTACCACCTGCGCCTCCAAGATTCTGGAAAATTTCGTGCCGCCCTACGAGTCAACGGTGACAGAGCGGCTGCGGAAGGCGGGCGCAATCGCCCTGGGCAAAACTAACCTCGACGAGTTTGCCATGGGCAGCTCTACCGAAAACTCGGCCTACCAGCTCACTGGCAACCCCTGGGATGTCAGCCGCGTACCCGGTGGGTCGTCGGGTGGGTCTGCTGCTGCGGTAGCGGCAAGAGAGTGCGCGGTCGCCCTGGGATCGGATACGGGTGGTTCAATTCGCCAGCCCGCCGCGTTTTGTGGCGTAGTCGGGCTCAAGCCCACCTATGGCTTGGTGTCGCGGTTTGGCCTGGTGGCGTTTGCCTCTTCCCTCGACCAAATTGGCCCCCTGACGCTTACCGTTGAGGATGCAGCCCTGCTGCTCCAGGGTATTGCGGGCCACGACCCCAGAGACTCCACCAGCCTGAATGTAAAAATTCCCGACTATACCAAGTGTCTCAAGACCGATCTCAAGGGACGCAAGGTCGGCATTATTACCGAAACCTTTGCGGCTGAGGGCATTGACCCCGCCGTTCGCACGGCGGTCGAAAAAGCCATTCAGCAGCTCAAAGATCTCGGGGCCGAAGTTCAGGAGATCTCCTGCCCCAGGTTTTCCTATGGCCTGCCCACCTACTACATCATTGCGCCCTCCGAGGCCTCGTCTAACCTGGCCCGCTACGACGGCGTCAAGTACGGCGCTCGCAACAACAACGACAGTCTGCTCTCGATGTACACCAAAACTCGCGCTGAGGGCTTTGGGGCCGAGGTCAAGCGCCGGATTATGATTGGCACCTACGCGCTGTCGGCAGGCTACTACGACGCTTACTATCTCAAAGCCCAAAAAGTACGTACCTTAATCAAGCAAGACTTTGAGGCCGCCTTTGGCCAGGTGGATGTACTGGTCTGTCCTACCACCCCTACCACCGCCTTTAAGGCCGGGGAAAAGGTGGATGATCCGCTCAGTATGTACCTGGGTGACCTGATGACCATTCCGGTCAACCTGGCCGGGCTGCCGGGGCTAAGCTTGCCCTGCGGGTTTGATGACCAGGGCCTGCCCATTGGTCTACAGCTGATCGGCAACGCTCTGCGCGAGGACCTGCTGTTTGAGGTGGGCTATGCCTATGAGCAGGCGACGGAGTGGCATCAGCGGGTGCCGGGGTAGGGGATTGGGTGAGTGGGTGGGAGATGTAAACCGGCTTCTCGTAGCGTGGGGATCAGGGGAATGCGGGCTTTTGGTTTTGGGGTGGGTGAGGAAGTTTTGCTGGGCGCTTCTACCGCAGGAATTCTTTATCCAAACCTTTAGCTACCAAAAAATCGTCACAGAGGAGCATGGGTAAACAGGGTACATCCCCCATAATGAAGAGCAAATGTTTAGGTGTTCCTGGCGTTGCTGATTGCTCCTGTTCCTCACCCATCCATCCATTTACTCTCTCTCTACCCTCCCCTCTCCATGTCCATGCTCAAATTTCTCGCTGGTATTCTGGGCATCGTAGGGATTATCTATCTTTTGCTGTGTGGGTGGCTGTGGCTGGCGCAGCGGCGGCTGATGTATCTGCCCAGCCCTACGATGGGCGCTACCCCAAGCGCCTTTGGCTTGGCCTACAGCGATGTCTGGATTCCTCTGTCAGAGGGTGGTGGAAAGCTACACGGCTGGTGGTTGCCGACAGACAGCGGCAATGACTTAACTATTTTGTACCTCCACGGCAACGCTGGAAATGTCTCCAGCAATTTAGGTAAGGCGATACAGCTGCGATCGCTGGGTGCTTCTGTTCTAGCAATCGACTACCGGGGCTTTGGCCTGAGTTCAGGCCCGTTCCCCAGTGAGCAGCGCCTGTACGACGATGCTCTAGCGGCCTGGCAGTTTTTGCAGCGCGAAAAGCAGGTTGCACCCAACCATTTGGTGATCTACGGCCATTCGTTGGGCGGGGCAATTGGCATTGACCTGGCCAGCCGCATTCCTCACCTGGCGGGCTTGGTGGTAGAAGCTTCATTCACCTCGATGGGTGATATGGCAACTTTGTCCCACTACAACCGCTGGTTTCCGGTCAGTCAGTTACTCAATCAGCGGTTTGACTCACTTGCTAAAGTCAGCCACCTGCGGGTGCCTACGCTGTACCTGCACGGTCTGGCCGATGCCTCGGTGCCAGCGGTTATGAGTGAGGCCCTGTACCGGGCTAGCGGTGGGCCAAAGGCTTTGTGGCTGGTGCCTAATGCCGACCACAACGACCTGCCCAACTGGGCGGGCGACGAGTTTGACCGCCGTTTGCGCCAATTTTTGCAAGACCATGTTTTGGTGCAAAACTGAGCGCCGGGTGGCTTTGCAAAGCTGGCGTAAAACCCCATCCACTCTAGCCTAGGGATGTCTCTGAGTTTGCTATGGTTAGCACCATCGCTAAAAGCGATCCGGGCGCAGACTCCGCAGCGGGTGCCGAATCCGCTGCCACGGCCCTGATCCCTATTCATCACCCTATAGAACCTTTTATGGCCCGTCTTTCTACAGAACTTAATCGCTACTTTTTTGAAGAGGTCAGCAAGTCTCAGGTCAGCCTCAAAGAAATTCTTACCCTGGCCGGGGAACGCACCTTTGGTTTTTTGTTTGTAGTGTTGGCCCTGCCCTCCGCCCTGCCCATCCCGGCTCCAGGATATTCAACTCCCTTTGGCATTGTGATGTTTTTGCTGGCGGTGCAGCTGATCGCTGGGCGCACTCGCCCCTGGATGCCGGAGGGCTGGAACCACAAGCAGTTTGACCTAATTTCGGTGCAAAAAATCGTCAAGGCCGGTACTCCCTGGCTGCGGCGTCTGGAGGCAGTTTCTCGACCCCGCCTGACGCCTGTGTGCACTAGCCTGGTGGGGCGCACGGTGTTGGGCATTGCGATCGCACTGATGTCGATTTCAATGATGATCCCCATTCCGGGCACCAATACGCTGCCCGCCATGGGTATTTTTGTTACCGGCTTTGGCCTGCTCGACGACGACGGCGTTATCAGTCTGGGTGGCCTGGTGCTGTGCGTGCTGGGCGGCACTCTAACCACGCTGATTTTGACCTTTGGCTATGAGGCGGTCAAAACCGGGATTGAGTTTGTGCTGCAGCGCTAGCTGGCTCTCCTCGTTAGCTCCTCTAGCTGATTCCCAACGTAAGGCTCCAGCCCAGCAGCGTGCCGGCGGCACCGGAAACGCTATCTACAATCCGCAGTCGCCAGGTGCCCTGGGCCGGTTGGCCAATCAGCCGCATCAGGGCTGGGGTTGTTTGCAGGCTGTAGGTCTGGCGCAGCTCTGTTTGCCGCCCCAGGGTACGGCCCTGCGCCAGCACCGCAGCGCCGCTGGGCGCAATCAGGCTCAGGCTCAGATCGCCCAAAAAAGCGTGGTCAACCCTGACCTCTAGCTGTACATCGCTGACGGTGCCAGTAGCCCCGATGGCCACGCTGCTCTCTACCCCGCCGGGCTGATTGTCTGGAATGGCCGTCGCCGTTTGGTTTTGCTGCTGCACCACTCGACCCAGCCGCCGCCCAGCAAAGGCCCGCCGCTGGGCCTCGCGCACGGCTGCCGCCGCATTCACCTTGCCGTAGCCAAACCACTGGGAGTGGCCGTTGGCGTTGTAGGTGCCGTACTGCAGACCCAGCTGGGGATCGGGGGTGCGATCGACAATTTTGTCGGCGGTAGCCTGAAGAATTTCGCGCACCTGCCGGGCGGTCAGATTGGGGTTGACCGAGAGCATTAGCCCGGCTACCCCAGCCACCACCGGGCAGGAGCTAGAGGTGCCGCCAAAGACGTTGGTGTAGTCATCGGGGCTGTAGCCTGCCGCCTGGGTGCGATCGCTGGTAACCATGCCCAATCCCGGCAAATACTGGCGCAGGGGCGGCCCTGTCGCCACACTCCCCACCTGGGGCAGGGCCATGCTGGGGGGGGCATTGTTGCTGGGGGCGGCCACGGCAATGTGTTCGCCCCAGTTGCTATAGGCGGCCTTAGTGCCCAGGCTGGTTGAGGCCGACACCGCAATCACATCGGGGTGAATGGCAAACCCGCTGAGCCAGCGAGTAGGACCGCTGAGGGTGTTGGGGGGCCACTGGGCTTCGTTCACTGTGCCGCTGACCGGGCGGTTGGCGTTGCCCGCCGAAAAGACAATCACGCAGCCTTTGCCGTTGCGCCCCGTGGTGGCGGCTCGGGTTAGCGCATTGGTCTGCCGCAGGGTAAGCGGAAAATAGTTGGTCGCAGGTGACCAGCTACAGACAATCACCGCCGCCCCCCGGCGCACGGCCTCGTCAAACAGCTGCTCAATCGAGCGATCGTCGATAAAGCCCGTGGTGCGAATCGGCAAAAAGGCGCAGCCGGGGGCTACCCCCACAATGCCAATGGCGTTTTCTTCCCCAATTGCCAGGCCCGCTACCGCCGTACCGTGGTTCTCGTTCTGCTTTGTAGGCAGAGGTAGAGCATCCTTGTCTTGTAGATCGATCGGGGCCACTAGCTTGCCTACGCCCTGCAGGTCAGGGTGGTTCAGGTCAAAACCGTCGTCGCTGACGGCAATCACCACCGATCGCGCCCCCCGTGTGATATCCCAGGCGGCTTCAGCAAAGATGTGCGACCCCGCCGCCAGATTGGCTCCGCCGCTGTGGGACAAATGCCACTGCTGGCGGTAGCGATCGTCTGTGGGTCGGTAAAGGCTGCCGGTTTCGATCGACAGGTTGGGTTCTGCCGCCAGCACCCCGTTTAGGCCAATCAGGCGGTTGGCCAATTTGACTGGGTTTGCGGTCGCAGCTGAGGTGGCTTTGACCACAAACGTATTGGGAATGCCTGCCAGGGGTTTCTCAATTGCCAGGCCCAGGTCGCTCAAGGTCGCGTCGATGGCGGGAGCGGTGGTCTCAGGGGTAAACTGCACCGTGAGCTGCTCGGTCAGGTAAACCCAGGTTTGGGGGCTGTCGGCCAATCGGTACACGTGGCTCGCAAACAGCACCGCTGGGTCACGGCGAGCCAGCGCCAGGGCGGGTTCGAGATCTGTCTCGGCCACCTGCCATTCCACCAGCTGCCCCCCGGCCACCGCCCGCAGCGCAACGGGGTTAAGGCGCTGGCGCAGAGGCTCCAGGGCGGTAGGGGTACTGAGGCGGGTCGTAAATCGAGTCGGTACCTTCTCTAACAGCAGCTCTTCGCCGCCGCGCTGCAAAATTTCTCCCCAAAAAGCACGGCGGGGGCCGTCACTAGGCATACGAGGATCGGCAGGAGATGCAGTCATGGGTAATTGAGCCAGCGGCGGGAACGTTTTGCCAGCGAAACAGGCTGTGACAAGGTTGTGACGTTGTGGACAACCCCTGGGGCAGTTGCCCTACTGGCCCCCAAACCAGGTATTACGTCATACCGAGATGATAAGATACCTCAGTGTTTTTCAGTCTAGTTGTCCCTCACCCTCGCGTATTCATGGTCGCTTCTCCTCGTTTTCTGCGTTACACCGTGGGCGGTTGGGCCGCCGCTGCGCTATCTGTAGCCCTGGTCGGGGGAATGTCTGGAGCAGCCCTGGCCCAAAGCGACGCCGATCCGGTACGACCGCTCAACCAGGCGAGTAGCTCTCTGAGTATTGCGGCGGGGCAGCAGCTCATGACCGAGGCCAGCGCCGCGATCGCCGATCAAAACTACGATCTGGCCGAAGAAAAGCTTAAGCAGGCCCGAGAGAGCTTTAATCAAATTTCGACCTATTACCAAGAGCTGGCGCAGATGTTTGTCGGGGTTGACACCCAGATCAACCGCAGCAACCGCGAAAAAGCGCTCGAAACCGCCCAGCTGCGCGACCAGGCGTCTTACCAGCTGGCCCTGGTCTACCGCTCTCAAAACCAGCCCAACGAAGCCGTGCCCCTGCTGATGGAAATTTTGCGCAGCCAGCAGCCGACCCGCGAACTCGGGCAGCGGGCTTACCAGCAGCTGTTTGAGCTTGGCTTTGTCGATGAGCCCTATGCCGGGCGAGCCGCCACCACCCCTGCTGAACCTGCTGAGCCAGCCGAGTAGGCAATCCGACAACCATTTTTCTCGGTCACCCATAGCCAGATTCAATGCCGCTGGGGTTATCTAGTGGGCACTGCTCCTGGCAATATGGGTTTAGGGGATGTGAGTACCCCAGCTACCTGTCCCACAAGGAAACTCTGTCATGATTACTCCCGATCAGGTTAGCGCCATGATTCAAGCTGGGCTTCCCGACGCCAGCGTGCAGGTGCAAGATTTAACGGGCGGCGGCGACCACTATCAGGTGGTCGTGGTATCGTCTCAGTTTGAGGGGTGTAGCCTGGTGCAGCAGCATCAGCTGGTGTATAAGGCCGTGCGCGAGGCGATGTCCTCTGAAGCTATTCATGCGCTAGCCTTGAAGACATATACCCCAGAAGATTGGGCGGCTCAAAGCGCCTAGGGTTTGGTTTCGCTTAGCTTCAACCGTTCACCCTGTACTGAAAAGGTATCGACGACATGGACTCGGCAACTAAAGAAAGACTCGATCAGCTGATTCAAAACAACACCATTATGGTGTTTATGAAGGGCAACAAGCTCATGCCCCAGTGCGGTTTTTCTAACAACGTAGTGCAAATTCTCAACGTTTTGGGCGTGCCCTTCGAAACGGTTGATGTACTGGCTGATCCAGACATTCGCCAGGGCATTAAAGAGTACTCCAACTGGCCCACCATTCCCCAGGTGTATATCAACGGCGAGTTTGTCGGCGGCTCCGACATTCTGATCGAGCTATACCAGAACGGCAAGCTTCAGGAAATGGTTGAAATTGCGATGGCGTCTTAGGCGTTAAAGGGGGCGTTGAAGGGGCCAAGGTTTAGGCATTCAGGTAAACCTGGAACCCTGAACCCTGCCTGCAACTAGGCGGTGTAAAGTGCGCCTAGACCGAGCGATCGCAGCCCCCGGCGGTAGGCGATAGAGGTCTTGTCGGCCCCAATATGAGATTCTGCCGCCATATCCAGGGGTAAGTCTTCGGGGTACTGGGCTTCTACCATCTGCTTGTCTTCCTCAAACACCTGGTAGTTAAACTCGTACACCGGCTCCAGCGGCATGGCTTTGTCGAAGTTGCGGCAGATGGGCACAAATACCCGCGTCTTGCGGGCCGATATCGGGCTCGCCGCATTGAGAATGCACAGACGCCCTCCCTCGGGAAAGTGCACCGTCAGCCGGGCCGTAAACGGCAAGAATACGTCAAACACCCGCAGCCACTTAAAATCGGTCGGGGCACGGTCTTGCATAGCCTTCGGGAAGTTGCTTACGGTGCTGAGGTACTCCGCCCGCAGGCCACGCTCGGTGGGCATAACCTCGTAGCGAGGCACCACCGGATTGTTGATATCGCCGAAGGTTTCGGTATGTACCCAGGCAAAGTGGGCTACGTCTAAGAACCCTTCTATCTGCCGTCCAGCCGCCGCGTCCAAATCGACGGCAGCGGGCAAAATTTGCTGATAGTCGGGGCCATCCCAATCTGGTAGCTCGGGTAGGGGATACTGATTGCCGCCGCTGAGGTTTGTCCACACCAGACCGTAGGCTTCTCTGGCTGGGTAGGTTTTGAGGCAAAGTTTTTTGGGAATGCTGGCCTCGGGATTGGCGGGCACTTTGATGCACTGGCCATCGGCGGAATAGTGAAAGCCGTGGTATTTGCACACCAGCGCGTCTCCTGCCACCCAGCCCATGCTGAGGGGCACTCCCCGATGCAGGCAAATATCGTTAGCCACCGACAGGCCGCCGCTGGTGCGCCAGATGACCAGGCGCTGGTCGAGCAGGGTCGCGGTTACCGGCTTGTCGGTGACGTCGCGGCTAAAGGCAATGGGATACCAAAACGGATAGAGAGCATCCCAGTCAGCCTCTGTAAATGTGCAGCCTCGGGGATAGATCTGCTGATGGGCCATAGTCACGCCTCAAAAATGCTCAGTCAGCAATAGCAGACCTGAGAACCGCGCGTCTGACACTAGCAATACAGCCTAGGAGGTAAGCCGCCGGGGCCGGAGCTTGTTAGGGTGTAGCTTTGACCAGATCGCCGGGGATAGTTTGACGTCTAACCGCCAAACTGAGGCGGCGGCCTGGGGTGTAACCATCGCCAGTTGTCTACTGTCAAAATCGTCCTCACCCTTGGGGCGAAGGCGATCAACCCAAATCATTATTGAGTCGATGTCTTTAGCCACTTTGCCCGCTGACTTTCAGCAGCGCCTCGATCGCTCTGCCATCACGCGCCCTATGGTGGTGCTGTGGCTGCTGGCCGCTAGCCTGATCGCCCTCGACGGGTTTGATTTCTTTATTATTGGTGTGGCGCTGCCCTTTTTGCAGCGCGACCTCAGCCTGGGACCAGCGGCGGTAGGCATGGTGGCCTCGGCGGCGGTGGCCGGAGCGCTGGTGGGCTCTCTAACCCTCGGCCCTCTGACCGATCGCATCGGTCGCCAGCCCATGCTGATTGTGGATGTGATCCTTTTTGTGGTGGCGACTGCCGGCACGGCCCTGGCCTGGAACCTGCCATCGCTGGTGGCCTTTCGCTTTTTAGTAGGCGTCGGTATTGGGGCCGACTACCCGATCAGCGTGGCCTACATTGTTGAAAACGTTCCTGCCCGCCACCGCGATCGATTGGTAATTGGAGCGTTTTCGTTTCAGGCGGCGGGGGCACTGCTGGGGGCGATCGCTGGCCTGCTGGTCATGCAGTCCTTTAGCCAGATCTACCCCGGTGATGAACTGATAGCGGTTCACTACGCCTGGCGCTGGATGCTGGCGATCGGGGTAGTACTGGCGGTGGGGGTAGCCCTGCTGCGGCTGCGGGTTTCTCTCGAAAGTCCGGCCTATCTGCTGACTAAAGGAGACCATGAGGCCGCTTCAGCGGCCGCTTCGGTGCTGTTGGGTGAGCCGATTACGCTAGAACCAGCGGGAATTGCCGTCACCAACCCTCCTGCCCTCGCGTACTCAGATTTGTTTGCTCCGGCCTACCGTCGCCAGACCATTTTGGCGTCAGTGCCCTGGTTTTTGCAGGATATCGCTACCTATGGGGTCGGCATTTTCACGCCGGTTATTTTGGGCGCGCTGGCCTTTAGTCAGTCTGCTGGTCTGATGCCCCAAACGATGGCGGCGGCCCAGGGCTCGGCCCTGGTCGATCTGTTTTTGATCGGTGGTTTCTTGCTGGCGCTGCTGCTGGTGAAACCCCTGGGGCCAATTGTGCTGCAAATTGTCGGCTTTTTGGGCATGGCGGCGGGGTTGGGGCTGCTGGCGGCCTCAACGGCGCTGCCCGAAAGCAGCCGCGCCGCCCTAGGGCTGGTCTTTGGCGGCTTTTTGCTGTTTAACCTGCTGATGAATGCTGGCCCCAATGCCACCACCTTCTTACTCTCAGGAGCCGTCTTTCCGGCGGCCATTCGCGCCAGTGGAGCGGGCCTGGCAGCGGCTGTGGCAAAGGGCGGTGCCGTAGTCGGCACGCTGGGCCTGCCGGTTTTGCAGCAGAGGCTGGGACTGGCACCGACACTGGTGCTGCTGGCGGTTCTGTGTGTCGCAGCAGCGCTGGTGACCTTTGCCTTTCGGGTGGATACGACGACGGCGGCACAAGCGGCAGCGATGACGGCTTCAGACGCCCCTGAACGCCCCACTCCCGTGATTTAGCAGAAACGCTATTCAGCTGCGGGCTATCCGTTTAGCTCGGCTCCAAGAATGCCCTAGCCCGCTGTGGCCACCGCTGTTGCCTCTTCACTTTCTGGGGCCACTTCTTCGAAGCGGATAACGTCTTGACGGGGGCTGGCGTGGCTGACCCGCACCTGCAGCTGTTCGCCCAGGGCCACGGCCCGGTTAAAGCGCATGGCCAGCTCCAGACCCAAATCCTCAATCATAATTAGCCCCAGGCCCTCGTCTTCCCGCAGCCAGCGCAGCAGCATCACCTCCCAAACCCGATCCTGGTGACGGCGCAGGTATTCTAGTGCCCAGTAGCGCTTGGTTTGGCGCTCAACCAGGGTGGCCTCGTAGGCGGCAGAACTGGCCCCGATCGCTAGTTCGGTTACCTCGGTCGAGGAAAAGGGCAGCGGCTCGCCCCGCAGGTGCGCTTTGAGCTGAAAGTGAGTCACCAGGTCGAGGTAGCGCCGAATTGGGGAGGTCACCTGGCTATAGCTGTCGAGGCCCAGGGTGGCGTGGCGGCTGGGGGTAACGCCCACTTCGCTGCGGGTCATGCAGCGGCGAATGGCGGAGTCGCGCACCCAGCCTGTGGGCAGCGAAATCAGCTCTTCGTCGGAGGGCAGCTCGGGCTGGGGCTGGCTGCGAAAGGGGATCGCTAAATCGTGGGTTTGGCCGTAGCGAGCGGCGACCTCGCCCGCCAAAATCATCATTTCGGCTACCATCTGCCGCGCCATCGAGTCGTTGAACACCTCGATCACTATGTCTTCGCCCGCCTCAGACACCTTGATGCTCGACTCGGGCATGTTGATGCTGATGGCTCCCTGGGTTAGCCGCCACTGGCCCCGCACCTTGGCCCAGTGGGCCAGCCCCTGTAGCTCTGGCTCAGCGGTAATGCCCAGCTCTAGCATCTCGTCGACGTCGTCGTAGGTGAGGCGGTAGGTGGGGCGAATCAACGTCGGGTGAATTTGGTAGTCTTGAATATCGCCCGCAGCGCTGAGGGTAATACCAAAGCTGAGGGCAAAGCAGGTTTGGCCCTGAATCAGGCTCATGGCCCCGGTGGCTAGCTCCATGGGGAACATGGGAATCATGCCGGTGGGTAAATAGACCGTAGTGCAGCGACGACGCGCTTCCAAATCAAGATCATCGCCCGGCAGCAGCCAGCGGGTGGGGTCGGCAATGTGAACCCAGAGGCGCTGAGTGCCATCATTTAAGGTTTCTAGGCTGAGGCCATCGTCAATTTCTTGGGTGCTGGCATCGTCTACGGTGTAAACCTTGAGGTGGGTGAGGTCTAACCGTTGGGTATCGGGGTCGGGTGGCGGAGACTGAAGACGCTGCTGCGCCATAGTAAGGGTTTCCTCAGAAAAGTGACTGGGAACTTGGCTGCGGCGCAGGGCCAGATTTTCGTGAACGCTCCACAGTCCCAGTGCCACTAGGGTATCAAATGCGCCCGCCGCCGTCGGAGCCATACCCAACGCGTTAAGAATTTCTACGGCCTGGGCGCGCTGATTTGACTCATCGCCAAACAGGGCCAGGCGTTCTAAGGTTTCGAGGCGGGGGCGATCGCTTTTGTCCCAGTCCACCGTTTCGCCCGCCAGCCCCTGGCGAGCTTTGGTCATAAACGATTCCCACTCCTGCTGACGCTGGGTTTCGCGCTCGATTTGCAGGCGCAGTTCGTCAACCTGGGCAGCAGGGCGGGGTTCGTAGCGATCGCCCTTCTGCTTAAAAAAAACTTTATCTTCCGCCAGCAGCCGGTGGGCCGCGTAGCAAAAAGCGGGGCTTTGTTCTGAAAATAGCAGCTGCGCCAGAGCCGCCGGGTCCGCAGACTCCCCGGCTTCGCTCAAAAACTCCCAGGCGATCTCCAGGCTGGACGGATCGATATAGGACTCAGCCTCGGCGACAAAGGGGCCAATATCGGCAGGTTTGTAGGTATCGCCGCCGACTTCGTAAATAAAGTCGCGCGGGTGCAGGGTGTGGGCTTGGCCACGCTCGTCGACAACCACCCAGTTTTTTTTGCCCTCGGGCCGATCTACCACCCCTAAACGGGGCTGCCCCTGGTGCTTAAATTCGACTAACGTTCCTTTGTCAACCAAGCCAACACCCTAACGATCGCCATCTTTAGCCTAGCCTAGCCTTCCCCATTCACATAGGGCAGCAGGGCGATAATGCGGGCACGTTTGATGGCAGTGGTGAGATCCCGCTGTTGTTTAGCGGTCAAGCCGGTGATGCGGCGGGGCAAAATTTTGCCGCGCTCGGTGATGAACTTACGGAGCAAATCGACATCTTTGTAGTCAATTGGGTCTCCGGGCTTGATTGGAGATACTCGACGACGGAAGTAGGCCATGGGTGATAATTACTTGATTTCTTTGTGGACAGTGTGCTTGTTGCAGTGAGTGCAGAATTTTTTCAGCTCAATGCGGTTCGTCGTGTTGCGACGGTTCTTTTGAGTGGTGTAACGCGATACACCGTTGGAGCGCTTGTCCGGGTTAGTCCGGCACTCTGTGCACTCCAGGGTAATGACGAGGCGGACGCCTTTAGCCATGACAGTTCACCTGAAAATAGGGCGGGCAAAAAATTAAGACACAGCCTTCTATTATTTCACAGCCAGCCCAGATTCGCCAATCTTGATTTAGGTTGTGATCTGGGGAAATGGGGAAAGGCACAAAACTTATTGGGGCTAACCCTTGACTCTATAGCCGACTAGAAGCTTCAAGATGAAGCTATTGAGAACTTAGAGGTTTGGCATGACAATTGAATTTAAGGTTCCCAACCTAGCTTGCTCGGCCTGCGAGGAAACCGTAACCAAGGCTGTTAAGGCGATCGACCCAACGGCCCAGGTGAGCGCCGACTCCAAAACCAAGCAGGTGAGCGTAGACGCCAGCGTTTCAGAGGCGGCTATTAAGGCGGCCATCACCGACGCTGGCTACACCGTAGCCTAAGCCAGCACATAAACCCGGTTTCTAAGCCAGCTTGCCCATTCACTAGGGCAGAGTCAGCAACACAATAAGGCCTTTTGTAGGTTGGGTGGCGCGCTAGCAGAACCCGACAACATCCTGGTGTTGGGTTCTACCTCGTTTCACCCAACCTACAGGTTGAGGCCTGGCAGTCCACCAGGGCTGCGGCCTAGAAACCGGGTATTTAGCCATTCTGTATCGATGCTTGAGAAGGGACCCATGGAAACTCAAACGTTCAAACTGCGGGGCATGAGTTGTGCCGCCTGCGCCAGCAATATTGAAGACGCCATTCGCACGGTGCCTGGGGTCGAGACCTGCAGCGTGAATTTTGGGGCTGAGCAGGCGGCGGTGACCTACAACCCCCAGCGCACGGGCCTGGCCCAGATTCAGGCGGCGGTGAATGAGGCGGGTTACACCGCCCAGCCCATGCAAGACGACGTGCTGGCTCCAGAAGATGACGACGAGCGGCGGGAGCGCCAGGCCGAAAACCGCCAGCTCACCCGCAAAGCCGTCTTTAGTTTGGCGATCGGCGGCATTTTGGTGATTGGCTCGCTGCCGATGATGACGGGACTGCCGATTCCGTTTATCCCGATGTGGCTGCACAGCCCCTGGCTGCAGCTGGTGCTAACCGCACCCGTGCTGTTTTGGGCGGGCAGTGGATTTTTCATCAACGCCTGGAAAGCGCTCAAGCGTCACTCTGCCAGTATGGATACCCTGGTGGCGGTAGGCACCGGGACGGCCTTTCTCTACTCGCTGTTTCCCACGGTTTACCCCCAGTGGTTTATTGACCAGGGGCTGAACCCGGATGTGTACTTTGAGGCAGCAGCGGTCATTATTGCGCTGATTTTGCTGGGTCGTCTGCTAGAGAATCGGGCCAGGGGGCAAACCTCTGAGGCCATTCGCAAACTGATGGGCCTGCAGGCTAAGACTGCGCGGGTAATCCGCGAGGGCCGGGAGCATGACATTCCCATTGCTGAGGTGGTGCTGGGCGACGTGGTGCTGGTGCGGCCTGGGGAAAAGATCCCAGTCGATGGCGAGATTATCGACGGCGCTTCTACGCTGGATGAGGCGATGGTGACCGGCGAGAGCGTGCCGGTGCAAAAAACCGTCGGCGATGAGGTGATTGGGGCGACGCTGAATAAAACTGGCAGCTTCAAGTTTCGCGCCACGCGGGTGGGCAAAGACACGTTTTTGGCTCAGATTGTCAAGCTGGTACAGCAGGCTCAGGGGTCAAAAGCGCCGATTCAAAAGCTGGCTGACCGGGTGACGGCGTGGTTTGTGCCAGCGGTAATGGCGATCGCCCTGCTCACCTTCATCGTTTGGTACAACGTCATGGGCAACATCACCATGGCGCTGATTACGACCGTGGGCGTGCTGATTATTGCCTGCCCCTGCGCCCTGGGTCTGGCCACACCGACCTCGATCATGGTGGGCACCGGTAAAGGGGCCGAGAACGGCATTTTGATCAAAGGGGCCGACAGCCTGGAGCTGGCCCACAACATTCAGGCGATCGTGCTGGATAAGACCGGCACCATTACCCAGGGCAAACCGACGGTGACCGATTACCTGACGGTGAACGGCACCGCCACCGAACTGCACCTGCTGAAACTGGCTGGAACGCTGGAGCGCAACTCCGAGCACCCCCTGGCGGAAGCGGTGGTCAACTATGCCCAGGCCCAGGGGGTGACCCTAGGGGATTCTCAAGCCTTTGAGGCCGTGGCAGGCAGCGGTGTTCAGGGCACTGTGGCGGGTCAGCGGGTGCAGATAGGCACCCACCGCTGGATGCAGGAACTGGGCATCGCCACCGAACGCCTACAAACCCAATGGGAGCAGCTGGAATCGCAGGGCCGCACCGTGGTGTGGCTGGCAGTGGATGGCCAAGTAGAGGCGATTCTCGCCATTGCCGATGCGGTCAAACCCTCCTCGGCTGCCGCCATTGCTACCCTACAGCGCATGGGCTTGGAGGTGGTGATGCTGACCGGCGACAACCGCCGCACTGCCGAGGCGATCGCCCATGAAGTCGGCATTACCCGCGTGTTTGCCGAAGTGCGCCCCGACCAGAAAGCCGCTCAGATCGAAACCCTACAGCGAGAAGGCAAGGTGGTGGCGATGGTGGGCGACGGCATTAACGATGCCCCGGCTCTGGCTCAGGCCGATGTGGGGATGGCGATCGGGACGGGGACAGATGTGGCGATCGCTGCCAGTGACATCACCCTGATCTCTGGCGACCTGCACGGTATTGTCACCGCCATTCAGCTTTCGCGCGCCACGATGGCCAATATTCGCCAAAACCTGTTCTTTGCCTTTATCTACAACGTCGCGGGCATCCCGATCGCAGCGGGCATTCTCTACCCCATCTTTGGCTGGCTGCTCAGCCCGATTATTGCCGGGGCGGCAATGGCCTTTAGCTCGGTGTCGGTAGTGACGAACGCCCTGCGGCTGCGGAACTTTCGACCGAAGCTACAGGGGAGATAAGGGGATGAGGAAGGATTTTGAATTGCTATCTTCCACCCTCACCTTCCTCATCCACCTCACCTTCCTCACCCACTCCATCACAAGTATTTGCCATGAAAATTCGACCTTACCTCTTCACCACCCTCGCCAGCTTGGGTCTGGCGATCGGCTTAGCTACTGGTACCCCCGCCCAGATGGAGATGGAAAACGGCACCATGGGCGCGTCCCAGTCTACAGGCCAGTTCCAGCGCATTGAGCAACCGCTGTGGACTAAGGTAGCCGTCACCGGAGCCGGGCTGGGCCTGATTGGGCTAGAGCTGTGGTGGTTTTTGCTCAGCAAGCCCAGGTCTCGCCAGGCCAGCGCTACCAATGGCGTGCAGGAGATTACCGTCACCGTCGATGGCGGCTACGACCCCAGCGAAATTGTGGTGCAGGCGGGGCAGCCAGTGCGGCTCAACTTCTACCGCAAAGACCCCAGCAGCTGCTTGGAGGCGGTGCGGTTTCCTGAGTTTCGCATTGCCCGCGATCTGCCCGTAAACCAGACTACAGCGATCGAATTTACGCCTACTCAGCCAGGGCGCTACGAGTTTACCTGCGGCATGAATATGTTTCGCGGCACGGTGGAGGTGCAGCCTGGAGCAGGAGGTTTCAAGGGCAACGGGGCGAACCCAGCGACGGTGTAGAAGGACTTATCTGGATACCCCGGCTAGCGCTGAGGCAATGGCAATTTTGGCGCAGGCCTCGGCATCCGATAGCGCATCGTGGTGGTTGAGGGGAATGCCCAGGTAGTCGCACACGTTGGGCAGCTTGGTGGGGCGAATATTCCACGCCTGGCGGGCCAGTTTAACGGTGCAGATAAAGTCGGGAGCCGGGGGCGCAATGCCGTGGGCTTGGCAGCAGGCATGGAGCACGCTGCGATCGAAGGAAGCGTTGTGGGCGGCGAAGAATTCTGCCCCGGCCAGTATGGCGGCGATTTGGGGCCAGCGTTCGGCGAAGTCGGGCTGGTTGGCTACCTGCCGCCAGGTGATGCCGTGGATATGGGTGAATTCAAACTGCCGTCGCGGGGGGCGAATTAGGTAGTGGGCTTTGTTGACCACCTGCCCCTGCTCGACCCGCACCAGGCCAATCGAGCAGGCGCTGTCGCGGTAGCGATCGGCGGTTTCAAAATCGAGGGCAACAAAGGTGGTCATGGGTCAGATTCACCGAGCAGAGCCTCCGCCAGGATACCCGCTTTGCTCCGATCTACCCGATACTTCGTTGCAATGCTTATCGACTGGCGAACTGGATGACCGGCTCAGTCGGGAATCAGTCGGGATTGGGAAGCTGTTTCTCTAAAGAGTTGTTGCCCTCGATGTTGCGTTCGTACCACTGCATGATGGGCGTGGAGGTAATGCCGTGCAGCGCCACTGAAATGGTAACGGTAGTCAGCGTTAGCCAGGCGATTAGTTCGCCGACTTCGCCCTCCAGGCCCTGGCCCAGGGCGTAGGTTAAGTAGTAAAGCGAGCCCACGCCACGAATGCCAAACCAGCCAAATAGCCAGCGAGTGCTGGGGTGGACAGGCGAGCCAATGGTGCTAACCCACGCGCCCAGGGGACGAATGACAAACAGCAGTGTGCCTGCTATGACCAGCGCCGGGCCGATGAAGCGCAACATGGGCGCGTGGCGCAGCAGTGACCCCAGCAGCAAGATGATGCCGACTTCGGCCAGTTTTTCGAGCCGCTCCATAAATCGCAGGCGCGAGGCCGATCGCTCGGCGCTCTCGCACTTCTGGTACATGGTGACCCCGGCGACAAAAACAGCCAAAAAGCCGTAGCCGTGCACCAGCTCAGCCACAGAATAACTCAGCAAGATAATACTGAGCCCGACGAAATCTTCCATGAGATCGTCGACGGCACGACCCTTTTCAAGGCGATGCTCTACCCAGCAAATGCCTTTAGCAACTGCAACCCCCACCAGCAGCCCCGCCGCGATCGCCCACACCAGATCGACGATGACCCACTGAGTAAACCAGTTTTGCCAGTTGTCATCTTTTAGCCAGTGCAGCCCAAAGTAGACAAAGGGAAAGGCCAAAGCATCGTTGAGGCCGCCCTCGGAAGTGAGGCCGAAGCGCAGCTCGTCGCGGTCTTTGGGATCGTAGAGCTGTACCTCGGAGGCCAGTACCGGGTCGGTGGGGGCCAAAATTGCCCCCAGCAAAATGCCTTCGCCCCACTCCAGCTTGAGAACAAAGTGGGCGATCGCCGCGATCGCAAAGATCGAGAGCGGCATCAAAAAGCCAATCAGTCGAATAGTAGAATTCCACGCCCAGGCTTTGATGGGGCGATTCATTTTGAGCCCACAGCTAAACAGAGAAATTAGAACGACCATCTCCGTCAGCCGTTCTAACAGCTCAGCATCGGGCCGTGCCCGAATTAGATTAAACCCGTAGGGACTGAGTATGATGCCTACGATCAAGTAGATCAAGGCATAGGACAAGGGCAGTCTACTAATCCAGCCCGATCCGAGGGTGACTGCTAGCAGCACCAGGCCAATCACTAGCAGGTCGAGAATATAGATATCCACAAATAATTTAAACAGGGAAATCAACGCCCCTTCACTGTAGGAGCTAGATTCAATCCCTCGGTGCAACCTCAGGTAGATCTTTCCCTGTTTTACTGGAGGAGTTAAGTAGGGCTACTGGATATAGGGATGAATCAAACGCTCATGGCTTGGGCGGGGGCAGACAGCCGTTTGCCCCCGCCCAAGCAACTTCACATTGAGCGAAATTCTAAGAGCGAAATTCTAATCGGTGCCGCCCCAGGTCCAGCGAGGATTGCCGTCGCGCAGGCCCTTGAAGGTCACCACCGTCGTAAACCCATTGGCATCTCTCATGCCGGTCATATCGAGAATGGCTTTGACCTGACCATTAGCCAGCTGCACGCGAATGTAGGAGTGCCCTTCAAAGTCTTCGCCGTCAATGGTGAGCATGCCGCCCGAGGCCTGGCAATTGCGGTACTCGGGCTTGAGCGTGCCTACCCAGGTGGTGCTGAAGCGATCGGACTGGGAGACTCGAATGTTGGTGGCAATGTCGCGCAGTTTGATCATGCCGTCGGTGGCGAAGCCGCCCTCGAAATAGGGCCGCATAGTTTCGTGGGCAATGATCCGCTCAGGGCAGTTGGCCGTTGGTCCATCCAGCAGCGGTAAGACACTCAGCTCAATGGTGTTGGCAAAGGCCGCTGCCCCTAGACTGCTCAACAGGCTCAGGGGTAAACTGCCCAGCAAAGCCCAGCCCAACGTTAGTTTCATCGTGACCTATCCTTTGTAAGCGCCGCTCAGAATGGTGTGCTCCAACAAACTCAGTGCGGATGTGACATCTTCCTGTCGGCAAAACGTCACGTCTAGACTTGAAGTTGGTTGATAGTCACCTCTACACCGGGCTAATAGAGCATTCCAGACGGGAAATGGCGCTCTGGGCCGGTCGCTGACGATCGCGGTTGTGCAGAACTCTAAGCCCGTGTGGCATGATCGGTTTCTGCGCCACCCTGAGACTCGCGACTCTGTATGCTCCGCCTCAGCCAAATCAAACTGCCCCTCGACCACCCTGAAGCCGCCCTTGAGGAAGCCATTCTCAAGAAGCTGCACCTGACGGCAGCAGATGTAAATGACTTCAGCATTTTTAAGCGCAGCTACGACGCGCGCAAAAAGGGCAACATTACCCTCGTCTACATCGTGGATGTCGAGACGCCGAAGGAAAAGGCGCTGCTGAAGCGGTTCAAAAAAGACCCCCACGTCGTGCCCACGCCGGATACGACCTACCATCCGGTAGCCCAGGCTCCGGCAGGCTTAGCGAACCGCCCGATTGTGATTGGCATGGGGCCATGCGGCATGTTTGCCGGGCTAATGCTGGCGCAGATGGGGTTTCGACCCATTATTTTAGAGCGGGGCAAGGCGGTGCGCGATCGCAGCGTCGATACCTTTGGCTTTTGGCTGAAGAAAACCCTCAACCCCGAGTCTAACGCTCAGTTTGGCGAAGGCGGCGCGGGTACATTCTCCGACGGCAAGCTCTACAGCCAGGTCAGCGACCCCCACCACTACGGTCGCAAGGTGCTCACCGAATTGGTGAATGCGGGAGCCAACCCCGAAATTCTTTATATCAACAAGCCCCACATCGGCACCTACCGCCTGATCAAAATTGTGCAGAATATGCGGGCGAATATCGAGGCGCTGGGCGGCGAAATTCACTTTCAAACTCGCGTGGTCGATATCGACCTCGACCAGGGCCGGGTGCGCGGTGTGCGGCTCGACAATGGCGACTACCTGGCTAGCGACCACGTGGTGCTAGCCGTAGGCCACAGCGCCCGCGACACCTTCCAAATGCTTCACGATCGCGGCGTGTATATCGAAGCTAAGCCTTTTTCGATTGGCTTTCGGGTTGAGCACCCGCAATCGCTGATCGATCGCTGTCGCCTGGGCGACCAGGCCGGGCACCCCCGGCTGGGCTCTGCCGACTACAAGCTGGTGCACCACTGCGAAAATGGGCGCACGGTCTACAGCTTTTGCATGTGCCCCGGCGGCAAGGTGGTGGCTGCCGCCTCAGAACCGGGCCGTCTGGTCACCAACGGCATGAGCGAGTACGCCCGCGACGAGTCGAACGCCAACAGCGCGATCGTCGTTGGCATTACCCCAGAGGCAGACTACCCCGATGGGCCACTGGCGGGCATTGCGCTGCAGCGGCGGCTGGAGGAGGGGGCCTTTGCCCTGGGGGGCGGCACCTACGAGGCACCGGGGCAGCTGGTGGGTGATTTTTTGGCCGGGCGACCCTCCACCCAGTTTGGGGAGGTGCTGCCCTCGTATAAGCCGGGGGTGAAGCTGGGCGATTTGAGCGACAGTTTGCCGGAGTACGCGATCGCCGCCATCCGCGAGGCCATTCCTGCTTTCGATCGCCAGATCCACGGCTTTGCCATGGCCGACGCCGTGCTCACCGGGGTCGAAACCCGCACCTCATCCCCCATTCGCATCAAGCGCGATGAGCACTTCCAGAGTCTCAACACCATCGGGCTGTACCCCGCTGGCGAAGGGGCAGGCTACGCCGGGGGCATTTTGTCGGCGGGTATCGACGGCATTCGAGTGGCCGAGGCCGTAGCCCTGAGCCTGGTTAAGCAGTAGCAGCCCTCAACTTCTTTGGGTGGGCCGCCGCGAGGGTGGCTTGCGCCGGGAGGGCTTGTTTTCGGGCTCCAGCATGTCGGGGTGCTGCGCTTCGAGCAGAAAGACGCGCCGACCGTCGGTGATGCGGTAGAGGGTGGTGCAGGTGCAGGTGTGGCCCTCGGCCCGCAGCTGGGTAGCCCGTTCGGCGCAGGCGGCCTGGGCCTGTTCGACCTCTTCCCAGTCGCTTTCGAGAAATATTTCCTGAATCAAACTGATTACCGCCGCTCAATACTGCAATACTATGGTCCTAGCTTACTGATTTTGTCTCTAACCTGTCATAGTGACCGACAGCAAAGCTACGAATCCTGCACTACTCTAGCTATTCGCAAAAACGTGTAAGCCCATGGCTCAGCGCTTGGTTTTTGCAGGGGCCGCAGCCCTGGACTCGATCAAAAATTCGGGAATATCCCAAAGAGCATCGGCATCGAGGGTGTACTGTTCGCACACGAGGCTGAGGCGGCTGCCGGGGCTGGCCATCGCATTTACCGAGTGGGTTAGGTCGCCCTGAAAGTGCAGCAGCATGCCGGTTTGGGGCTGAATTTGCGCCACCCGCTGCCGACCTCGCTGTAGCACCAGTTCACCGCTGGCCAGGTCGGGGGGCACCTGCACGTAGAGAACGCTGACCTGGTCGGGTGGGTCGATGGTTTTGCAGTAGGAGCGCAGTGAGCGATCGATGTGGGGGTCTACCCGCGAGCCCTGCTTCAGCAGCAGCGGGTTGAGGTAAAAGGCGTTGCAGTCGGGCAGCAGCGCCTGGTCGAGGTAGGGCTTGAAGTAGGGAAACTGACGATCGACCTCGGCCCGACCCGCCTGGGTGAACACCACCGAGAACCCCTTAGTGGCGACAAAATCGCGGTTGAGGTTGTTGGTGGCAAAGTAGCGGCAGGCCTGAATACCTCCCCGCAGGTTGTGGAGGTAGGCATCGGCAAAAGCCTGGGGCTGGCAGCGGTAGTAGGCCATCGGTTCGCTAGGGATGCTCGGCAAAGGTCGCCGTTTCGCCCGCCTGGGTAAACGAGACCACGGTGTAGGGATCGATGCGATCGCCCATTTCCATCCCCGGAGAACCCATGGGCATGCCTGGGGCCGCAATGCCGAGCACATTGGGCTGCTCGCTTAGTCGCTGCACATCGGCCGCCGGCACGTGGCCTTCGATCACATAGCTCCCTACAGTTGCCGTATGGCAGGAGGCCACGGCCTCTGACACGCCGTACTGGGCCTTGAGGGCAGCCATGTCTTCGGTGACGACATCCTGCACCTGAAACCCGGCGGCTTTCATATGGTCGACCCAGTGGCCACAGCAGCGGCAGGTGGGGCTGCGGTACACCGTTAGCTCAGGCAGATTGGGCTGAACAGATTCACCTGCCATGGCAGTGGTGGGCGCAGTGAGGAGGCTCAGCAGCGCGATCGCCACCACCAGCAGACCCACCACCCACCGATTGAGTAAGCCCCGAAGAGTCATCAAATACTTGTCTCCTGCGACATCAAGGTGTCTTATCCCTACTCCCAGGATACCTCTAGAGCATTGGTACAGTCTCCGTGTTGCAGCGAGGCCGGGGCACGCGAGCCACAACTGCAACAGTCAGCTCAAGGTGCTACTGGGGCCATTTCGCTGACCCCAGACCCCCTTCGACCAGGGGCGTTCCGCCGCTGACGATAAGATAGCAACCGGGCCGCCAGAATTGAGATCCTGACGGCCCGGGTGAGTATATTCAGGGTGAGAAATAGCCGTCTCGGCTTAGGCAATCTAGCGCTTGCCCAGCCACTTGGCGGCGATCGCGCCCACGGCGGCCCCCACCAGCGGGTTGCTGAAGAACTTCAGAATGCCGGGCTGGTCGGCCAGCACGTCCTGGAAGATGTCGGGGTGGCTGTGGTAGGTGAAGGAGGCCAGTTTGGTGACGTCGTCTTCGTTCATGCGGCTGGCGTGGTGGGTCGAAAGGCCCAGCTGACGCTCCAGGTCGCGATCGCTGAGGCCGCGCTCTTTCAGGTGCTTGAACAGGTCGCGGGCCACGTCGTCGCGCTCCTGGGGCTTAATTTGGGAAATTGCCTTGCGCAGTTCGGGCTCCATCTGGCTGGGGGGAATGCGATCGGGGTGAAACCCACGCCCCAGCTCCCGCCGCTCCTCACGCGAGGAGCGTTTGGCAAAATCGTCGAAGTTGGCATACTCGCGCTCGGGCTGAGTCGAGCGGCTGTCAATGCTCTCGACATTGCCACCGGCCAGATCGTTCATAATCTGGCGTTTGTAGTCTTTGCTGCTGCTCATAACTTATGTCCTGCTCTTTCTAATGGCTTTGAAATGAACTGTTTTTTGAAGGAATGAAACCGTCTACTGGTACTGGACCTGACGGGTCGTATCGTCGTAGTTGGCCGTCAAAATTAGCTCTTTGTCGGGAGCGTAAACTAGCACGCTCAGGTCGCGGTTAGGAAACTTTTTGTGAAAACCCTGCACCAATGACTGGGCTAAAGTTTTGACTTCTCGAGGTGCTACGTCGGGCGAAATCACCACGCCGAGCTTGTCGTTGTCGCGCACGTAGGCGTCGCTAATTAGCCCTCGGGCGGTCTGCATGACCCAGCGGCCATAGTTTTCGCCGCTGGCGGTATCGCCGCGCTCAAGCTGGCTATAGGCGGTGGGGGCTAGCCCGGTGCCGGTGCTAGTTTGAGTCGCGGTGCCACAGGCGCTAGTGGTAAACAACACGACGCCCAGGCACAGGGCAATAACCCCAAGGCGGATAGATTTCAAGATATTCACGAGATTTTTCCTCAACGGGTGCAGTTGGTTTAAGGATTCACGCGGCTGAATTCGCCACGTTGACCGAGTTGTCTATGGTTTCAGCGGGGGCTTCAGCGGAACTCTACTTGGGTTAGAAGCGTGGGGTAACCCTGTTGCCGGGGGCACCGTTCCCTCTCGGCGCGTCTCTCGATGGGGGTAGCGCTGATCCATCGGGTGATCGACCTGGTTGTAGGGGTTGTCGCGGCCAGCAGACACGTGACCGTTGCCCGCAAGACCGCCCCCCGAAAGAGAAGAATCGCCGCTGAAGGTGGCATTGGGTGAGCCAGCGCTAGCCACGCTGTCGGGAACTTGGTAGACGCCCCAGTCTTGAATGCCAGCGGCCTTTAGGGTGCGCTCTGCACGGGCAATTTCAGGCTCAGTATCTTTGAGCATGACCAGGTAGTCGCCCTGGGCCACGCGATCGCGATAGTGCTTGGCCCGGTGCTCAGGAATACCCATGCCAATCAGGGCACCCACTAGACCACCAGCGGCAGCCCCAGCGGCACCGCCCACCAGCGTGGCCAATACCGTAGCGGCTTCTCCAGCCAGTACGGCTGGGCCAATTCCCGGTATGGCTAGCGTGCCCAGACCCACGAGTAGCCCGGTGACGCCGCCCAGCAAACCGCCCGTGACGGCACCAACGGCACCGCCCGTATCGGCCTGGTTGCCTGCCTCATCTTTGACTTTGACCCCAGCGATCGCGGTTTGCCGCTCCGGGTCTTTGGCAATCACCGAAACGTGACTCATAGAAAAGCCTGAGTCGTTTAGCGCCTGCAAAGCAGAAGCCGTTCTGGGGCGATCGGGAAAAACTCCCACCGCGCGTCTGTGTTGTGAAGCCATAGATTGCTTCCTCCTGTTTGTGAAGCCAGCAACCGTTGCAAAACCGAGGATAAACGTTGAAAACGCCGGTAAAACTGGTGGCAACCGTTGCATCATCTATCGTTTTAAGCGATCGCTCAGGCTAGCCTCATCGCTCATTGGAGGGAGCCCCAGCTGATAGAAGGGAGGAGATTTTGAACTCTTGATCTACTCAACTAGAGGCTGTTCGATAACTCAAATAAGTGGCGCAAAAACAAGACCCTTTACTGATTCTATTTGTCAAAAATCAGCCTATAAAGATTAAGCCGTTAAAACATATCCAATACAGAAAAACCTAACCTTCTCCTAACCCTTCAAGAAGCCTGAGCCACCTATGCAATAGCGTTTTTTGATTTTTAATTCTGCATTTTGAACTCCGCGCAGCGGTACTAATCATTCTTCGGCCAAAATTAATTTGTTCAATGGGCTACGTGGCGTTTGAACTTGCGAATCGGGCGCAGGTCTGCTGGTTGCTATCTGGTAGCTCGGGCCGCCAGCACAGGTACATCAGCGGGCCAAACAGGGGCACCAGCGCGATCGCCCAAAACCACTTAGTTGAATCAACCCCGCGCCGCTGCATATCGTCATCGAGCAGCGACGTGAGCGGAAAAATGACTCCCATTAGGCAAAAATCCAGGCTGATTAAATGCACAAAGGCGTGGGTATGAAACTGCGCCCAAAAGTCGGCCCAGTCGCCAGTGATGACTGCAAAGCCAATCAACGCGATCGCCGCTATCAACAGCCCAACGCCAGTAGATCGCCGGTCTAACCAGCTCAGCCACTCGTCTTTTTGACCGTAGAAGGCATGGTTGCGCTGCCGCATGAGTAAATAGGGCAGCAGGCAAATTACCCCGGTAAAATTTGAGGCTATGAAAAAAGGCCAGGCTGGAAAAGGCTGCATGTGGCCATCGGCAAACATCAGGCAGGCGTAGATCATGGGCCAAACCCCCATTAGCCAGAAAATGGCCAGCAGGTAAGCATTGATCTCACCCCAGTGCAGCGTCACCAGCTGACGGGCAAACGTCCAGGTATAGGGGCGATCGAGCGGTGCCAGCCAGAGCACGTAGCCGACAAACCCAACCCAAATAGCGGCTAAGATCAACCGTCTACCCATCTAGTACCCCCTATGTAGCCCCCTCACGCCTTCTGCGTACCTGAGTTTGATTTTTAAGCTGATTGAGGGGTTTTGTGCTCTATCCAAAAGAGCATTGCCGGGTTTCAGCCAGACGCTGGCTGAGCGGAGTCAAAGCCAGCGGCTACATCGATAGGAAGAATTGCTCCAACCATAGCCGTCCTACCGACTTCCATCAGAGAACGCTGGCTGAGCGGAGTCGTTGGCGAAGCCGCCCCAGAGGGACTAGCCAGACGCTGGCTGAGCGGAGTCGAAGCCACAGGGCTACCTATCCTACATCAGCGGTACATCGCAATCGAGCACCGTCCGTGCTAGCGAGATCCGCCAGCTAATGCGCTCTCCTGTCAACGGTTCTTTGTAACATGCCTCCAGTACTACATAATTTTCTTAAATTTCAATCCCTAGGGGAGGTATTATTTCGGCCTTTTTTTGTGAGGATGTACTTCACTATATTTTTCGCCAGCCCTAGCTCTCTGAAACGTTGGAGTGCGCCGTCTGGGAAAAGAGATAGTTAGGGGGGCATAAGCGGCTTCTGCTAGTGATCTTGCCCAATTAATCTGATTCTTGCAGGTTTTCTTCCATGGCCGAGGCTTCTCCAGGAAAACATAATACTCCTCGCTTTTGGAATGAGATCACGCCGGATTCTGTCGATGCCAATCTGCCGCCAACGGCATGGCGGCACGAAGCGACGGTGAACAAACAGATTCAGGTTTATGCCCAACTCCACCTGCTGCAACAGCTGATGGATTCGCTCCCGGTCTGCATATCTTATATTGACCAAAACCGCTGTTACCAGTATGCCAATACCACGTATCAAGCCTGGTTTGGCATTAAACCCGAAGACATCTATGGTCAGCCCCTTGAGAAGGTAATTGGTGCGGAGGCCTACCAAAAGGCCAAAGCCAATGTCGATCGCGCCCTGTCAGGAGAAAACGTGGTCTACGAGGCCGTTATGCCCTACTTGTCTGGGCAGCGCCACGTGCAGGCCACGCTAGTGCCCGACTACAGCATAGAAGGCGGGGTGCAGGGCTATTTTGCGCTAGTTCAAGATATTAGCGATCGCAAAGCCGCAGAAATTGCCCTTCAGCGCAAGGCAGAGCGCGAGCACACCCTCTGGCAAATTACCCAAAAGATTCGCCAAACCCTAGACCTGCAAAGTATTCTCGCTACCGCCACTGAGGAGGTGCAGAACTATTTGCGGGTCGATCGCACGCTCATTTTTCAGTTCACCTCCGACCACGCTGGCGAAATTATTCAAAGCACTACACAGTCAGACTGCCCGATCGCCGCTGATGCCTGGCAGTGGCAGGCAGACGGATTGCGACAGCTCTGCCACCAGCACTACGGCCAGGGCACCGTCAGAGCGATCCCCGATTTGGGCATCGAAGCGGACGATTTTTGCATCAACCAGTGGATTGAGGCGACAGTGGCTAAGTCAGCGATCGTGGTTCCCATTCTGCAACCTCAGCCCCAGGGGTCAGGCAACTTGTGGGGCCTGCTCATTATCCAGACTTGTACAACCTACCGGCAGTGGGAACCGGGCGAAGCGGAGCTACTCGAACAGGTAGCTGACCAGCTGGCGATCGCAGTGCAGCAGGCCAATCTGCTAGCTCAGGTGCAGTACCAGGCCAAATGTCTGAGCGAAAGCAATCGGGCTCTAGAGCAAGCCAATCAGCGCCTAAACGACCTGAGCTACCGCGACGAGTTAACCCAGATTGCCAATCGTCGCTATTTTGACATCGTGCTGCAGCGCGAATGGAAGCGGATGGGCCGCAGCCACCTGCCGCTCTCGCTGATTATGTTTGATGTTGACTACTTCAAGCAGTTCAACGATCGCTACGGGCACCCCGCTGGGGATGATTGCTTGGTCACCGTGGCTCAAACCAGCCAGCAGGTGATTAACCGAGCGACGGATGTGCTGGCCCGCTATGGGGGAGAAGAGTTTGCGGTGGTTTTGCCCCAGACTGACCTGGCAGGTGCATCCATTCTGGCCGAAGCCATTCGTACCAGCATTCGCAACCTCAATATCGTCAATTTTGAAACGGCTACCGAGACGGTCTATGTCACCGTTAGCCTGGGGGTAGCCTGCCAAATACCTAGCCGCAATACCTCTGTGCAAACGCTGATATCGACGGCTGACGAGGCCCTTTATCGAGCCAAGCAGGCAGGGCGCAATCAAACGGTCTGCGGCGAGTAAGGCTCTTTAACCCAAGGCGGATCGATCGGGTTAGGGCAGCGAGCGTTCGAGGCGCTTGAGATTGGGCATCCAGCAGCCCGCCAGACCTACTCCAACCATGGCCAGGGCGCAGGCCACGTACAGCAGCGCCATGCCCGCGCCGGGGCCAGTGCCAAGGCTGCCGCCCCAAAACTCGGCGAGACTGGCACCGGGGGCCATAGCTGGTTCTAAAATGCGATCGGCCAGGGGGCCAGCGACGAGGGTGGCTCCGGCGCTGACTACCTGCAATACCAGGGCATTGGCCGCAAACACTCGGCCCTGCTGCTCTGGAGCAATTTTTTCCATCCAGAGGGCGGTTTCGGAGCTGCCCAGCAGTGGAAAGTTGAGCGAAGAGCTGAACTGTGCCGGTACCCAGACCTGGGGCGATCGCCCCAGGCCAAATATTGTTTTGCTCAACCCTGCCCCCACAAAACCGGCCAGCATACCGGCCACCCGGCGCTTTGGCCCGCCCCAAACGCTGAGCAAAATAGCTCCGATCACACCGCCCAAGCCTGCTGCCGAAGCGGTACTGGCCAAAACCACAGCGCTGCCGTTCGAGCGCGCCAAAATCATCGGGTCGTAGACGGCCCCACCAAAATCGTGAAAGAACCAGAACAGCGTGCTGATCAGCAGCAGCGCCCGTAGGTTAGGCTGTCGCCACACTGCGCGAAAACCAAAGGTGAGCTTGGCCAACAGGGTTTCGAGTTCTGCCCCAACCGGCGGCGGCTGGGGAATCTGGCAGGTGCAGAGGGTGGCGATCGCCACCGCAAAGCTAACCAAATCGATGCCCAAAATTCCCAGCAGGCCCACCAGCGGGTAGAGCACGCCAGCCAGAGCCGGGCCAAAGATGGCGGCTCCGTAGTGCACCGCCGAGTTCATGCTGTTGGCTCGAATCAGCTGGGTGGGGGGCACCAGGGTCGAAATTGAGGTTTGATAGGCCAAACTCTGGATCTGGCTAAAGCCACCGTTGAGAGTTGCCGCTAAATACAAATGCCAGATGTGTAGGCTATCGCTCAGGTAGAGCAGGCCAATGCCAACGGTCGATAGAGCGGCAATGGCATCCCCCAGCATCATCAGTCGTTTGCGGGTAAAGCGATCGCGCCGCCGCTCCGTAGGAGAGTCGACAATTAGCCCGGCAAAAAGGGTAATAGGAATTCGAGGAATCTGAGAAAAGAACCCTAACAGCGCTACAGCGGTGGCCGATCCAGTTGATTCCCAGGCCCAGAGGGTCAGGGCAAACTCGGTCATATAGCTACCAATGGTAGATACGAGTTGACCGCACCAAATAGTTGTAAACGTACGCACAAACTTAATGTATAACCTTAGGATGCTGTGCCTGAATTACTCGATTTTGAAGATGGAATGCAAGCAATAAACTCGGTTTTTAAGACCTCTGGAAACTGCTTCCAGGGAATGCTGCCGCTCTTGCTATCGAGATAGCGTTCACTCAGTTGCAGAACGGCCTCGGCAATTTCGCCGTGGTTGCCGTCTTTAACTAAGACTTTCGCCAGGGCGTAGGTGGGTTTGCTGTCTGCCGACAACGCAATAGAGCAGGGATGATCGCAGGTCCACAGACAGTCTACGCCGCGCACCTCTAGCTCTGACTGGCGCGACCAGGTTTGGTGCAGGGTTTGAATGCGATCGCACAAAACCGCTCCATCTGCGGGCTGTTCTGTAGGTCTTTGCTCTAATTGTTGGCAGGAACGACAGATAAAAAGCGTGGATTTTGGCATGGATTTATCATCATGAAACAGCTCAATGAATGCTCTGACTGAAACTTTCTAATCAAGCTGGTTGAGCATCTTTCACTAAGTATTTGAACAAGTCATCGATCACCCCATCGGCGGCCAGAGGATTGCCGCCTCTCCAGGTTGGATAGTTGACTGAGTAAACCCGATCATTTTGGACTGCCCTGAGCTGTTGCCACAGCGGATTTTGCTTGAGTTCGGCTATGGTCTCTGCTGCCTCAAAGCCGTCGGTCGCGACAAACAGCACATCGCCGTCAATGTCCATCAATCGTTCCTCAGAGAGCTTCACAATACCGCCATCGATAGGTACAGCCTGGGCTGGTGGCCGACGCAAGCCTGCGTCGGCCAAAATGCTGCCGTTGAAGGAGTTGCTTAAGTCCAAATCAATCGTGCCGCAGCAGGTGTGGACGAAGGAAACTTCTAAGTTTTGCTGACTTTTTCCTAGCGCAGTTTTTAACGACTCAATGCGCTGATCGTAGCGACTCCAAACCTCTTGGGCCAAATCTGTTTTCCCCAACGCGTCAGCGACAAAGTCAAAGTGACTTCGCCAGGAGGGATATCCTTCCCAATCATCAGCGACGGTGGGAGCAATCTGCGCTAGCTGGCTGTAAATGGGTTCGGTAGAGTACTGAATGCCAATGATTAAATCGGGTTTGAGGGCCACAATCTTTTCAAGGCTGGGTTGTTCTTCTTTGCCCAATATTTGAATGGAGTCTAGATGCTCGACCAGGTAGGGCGGCGGTTCGTCAAAATAGACGATGGTGGCGATTGGTTTGACCCCTAGGGCGATCGCATCCCCCAGGCTGGGCACGCTCAAGGTAATCACGCGCTGCGGCTGATTGGGCACACAGGTTTCCCCTAGAGCATGGCGAACCATGCGACAGTTTGACGACTCGGGCGCTGATGGTGTCGCAGACGGTAAACGGCCTGAACCCATACAGCTCTGGATCAGAGCTACTAAAAAAACTCCGGCTAAGAACAGTTGAATGCGTTGCCGCCAGGACTTATAGATCATAAGCTTGCATCCTTAAATCACCTATTTAGCGCGCCTAAAACGACCAGGAAACCGTGCCTCTGACAGTAAACGGTGCGCCGTAGAAAACGCGCAGAGGGCTTTCGGCGGCTTCAAAGTAGGTGATATTAAACAGGTTCTCAAGGTTTAGCCCCACCCGGAAATTTTCTCGTTCATAGAATACCGAGGCATCGGTGCGGGTATAACCAGGTACCTGAAAAGAATTGTCGAGATCACCCTGGCGATCGCCCACATAAAACAGCCCCAGCCCAAAGCCTAAACCCTGGAGCGACCCCTCCTGAATTTCGTAGGTTGTCCACAGGCTAGCGGCGTGTTCTGGCACGTTGTTGAGGCGATTGCCCACCGCCAACGTGTTGTCTGCCGTAATCTGGGCATCGGTGTAGGCGTAGCCCGCCACAATGTTCCACCCCGGTAAAATTTCACCCGTGGCCGTAAGCTCAACCCCGCGACTTCTCTGCTCCCCCGTTTGCACCGAAAAGTTGGGGTTAATGGGGTCTTCGGTTAACACATTTGTACGCGTAATTTGGTAAAAAGCCAAAGTAGTCGAGAGTCGATTGTCGAGCCAGTCAGACTTGATGCCGACTTCGTACTGATTGCCCCGCTCGGGTTCAAAAAGAGTGTTGTCAAAGGCGGTGCCCACGCTCTGCAAAAACGAGCGGCTGTAGCTGGCATAGAGCGCATGGCTGTCGCTGGGTTGATACACCAACCCCAATCGCGGGCTAAACGCTGTATCGTCCTGAAAGGCCTCTGTGCCATCGGCAAACAGCGTTTGCTGGCTCACCAGGTCAAACCGTCCCCCCAGTAACAGTTTTAGCTGGGGCAGCAGGTCGATTTGATCCTGCACATAAACCCCCACCGAGTTGGTAATAAACGGTTCTCTCGGGTAGTCGGCAACGAACTGCCGCTGGGCGACCCCATACACCGGATTAAAAATGTCGATGGGGTCGAGGATAAATTCTTGAGCACTGGAGGCATAGATATCGCGGTTGACATCAAAGCCCAGCAAAAGCTGGTGCGAAATGCTGCCCGTTTGCACACGGCCTGTCAGGCTGGTGTCAAAAGAATAATTATCTTGAGACTGGTCGCTAGTGCTAAAAATTCCTCGCTCTAGCGTGCGCTGATCAGCGAGCAAATTTGTGGGAAAGAGCGAGTTTTGGGGCGTCTGCTGAAAACTGGCTCGAAACGAATTTTGCAACTGCCAGTCGGGGTTGATCTGGTGTTCAAGGGTATACCCCAGTCGCAGCACGTAGCGATCGTTTTTGTCTAATTCATCGTTGGGTTCACCAATGAATCGACTGCGCGGCAGCTGCCCATTGATATTGGGCAGAACGGTGCCTACTGCGGGTAGGCCGCGATCGTTGGGCTGTTCAGAAATGGTGTATTCCCCTTCAAAATTGATCAGAGTATCGGGGCCAACCTGCCAGCTGACGGTAGGAGCAATGACGTAATTGCGGCGCTCAAAAAAATCAATGAAGGTTGACGAACTAGAAGCGCCTGCGGTGAGACGATAGAGCAGCGTTTCAGACTGGTTGAGCGGTCCGGTAAAGTCTATAGAGCCGCTATAGGTGTCAAAGTTGCCAATGGTTCCTTCCACAATGTAGTGGGGGGTCGCCAAGGGCTTTTTGGTCACAATGTTGACGGTGCCGCCGGGCGCACCCTGGCTAAATAAGGCCCCCGCTGGGCCTCTCAACACCTCAATGCGCTCAATATTGGGAATTGCAATGCGGGAGGTAATGTTGGTGTCGTCGCGCAGCCCGTTGCGCAGAATGTTTCTACCCGAAAAACCGCGAATGGTATAGCCCTCAAAGGCAGACTGAGACGAGTTGTCGGGGCTAATGCCAACCACCGTGCGAAGGGCTTCGTTGACGCTTTGCACCTGCCGATCTTCCAATAGCTCCTGGGGCACCACCTGCACCGAAAAGGGGAGATCGCGCAGGGGGGTATCGGTTCTGCTACCGACGGCGGCGTTGGGAACGCGGTAATCGGGTTGCCCCTGGCCCGTTACCCCAATTTGAATGGCGTCTTCAGTACCGCCAACCTGGGCTACTCCTGGCGCGACGTTGAAGACCAAATTTCCTGTGGCTGTGTCAATCTGGGCGGTGGGTGGCCCGTCGGTGCCGGTAATGGCCAGCCGCACCGTGCCGTCGGGCAGGCTGGTTACCTGAACCAGGGCAATGCCCTCAGCGGGGCCAAACTGCTCGGCTGTACCCTCGTCGGCCAGCTCCAGCCCCGCATTGGGAATATCGGCAATCAGCGCGTTGCCCTCGGTGCGAGAGGTGCCGATCGCCAGGGGGCGATCGCTGACCAGTTCAATTCTCAAGCCCTCGGGGGTATCGGTGATTTGCACGTCAGTAATCACCGCTGCGGTATCGGCTTGCTCCTGGGCGATCCACTCCTCTACGGTGAGTGCCGCTGGGGCTGGCTCAGAGTCCTGAGGTGGCAACTCTGCCCCAGCTAGCGGGGCGGTTACGCCTGCCAGTAAGCCCATCACAAACAGTCCGAAGCCCAACTTTGAAGTCATCATTCCTCACACCACAACTAGCCGCCGAATTCGTCAGCGCTGGCAAACGAGAAGTATTCTCAATTAGATGAGATTCAGACTATGGGGTTTAGAGGTGGCTTTTCTCTGCGACCGGGACTTTTTTCTCTGCGATCGGGACTTTTTGAATATTGGGTTCTCCTTAATGCTTAGTCCCTAAGATGGTGCATCGCTGCGTGGATGCACCCTACGTTTCTCATCTTTTGGGTAACGCCTAGCGGCATGGACGATTGATATAAAAATCGCGCCCAAAACCGAACCCCTAAGCACCCCGGCAGTTGGCTAGCTGATACGCTTTGGGCGTTATGCCAAACTTGCGCCGAAAGGCACCACTAAAGGCCGTTGGGCTAGCGTAGCCCACGATCGCTGCAACTGCCGCAACCGATCGCTGCTGCCCCAAAAGTTGACAGGCTTTTTCCATGCGCTGCTGAGTGAGATAGCCAAACACAGTGGTGTTGAATACCTGGCGAAAACCTTCCTTGAGCTTGCGATCGTTTAGGCCCACCTGTCGCGCCAAATCGATCAGTGAAGGTGGCGTTTGGAGATTGCTTTGCAGAATTTGCCGCGCCTGGTGAATGCGCTCTAGATCGTCGCGATGAAAAACGGGTTGAGCGGTGCCGCCGTCGTCGATCGCGTCTAGAAACAGGGCAATCAGTTCGAGGGATTTGGCCTCTAGGTAAAGGGTTTGGGTCATCCCCTGGTACGGGCACTGCAAAATTTGCCAGTAATTGGTCACAGCGATAAGGGAGGCTTAATGAGAAAGCCTCCAGAGCTCCAGGATTATGCCGGTAAAAGAGCAGGGGGCGAGCACCCCGACGAGGCGATGAGCTCAAAGAGATTGTCCACGGCGT